>JANNDD010000299.1:0-8280 GCA_031387365.1 Armatimonas sp.
CACGGAAGTTGTCCGGCGGGTATTTTTTGCGGTGCGAACCAAGACCTGGGACACGCTCACTCCCAAGCTCTCCAACCTCGACATCTCCCGCACGGAAACGGGCTTTAGTATTGTCTTCGACGCACGCTGTGAGCGGGGCGCGGCGGGCTTTGATTCGGATGGGGCGTTTAGCTGGTCGGGGAAGATCGAGGGCAAGCGCGATGGCACAATCACCTTCTCAGTGACGGGGGCTCCGACGCGGGACTTTGCCACCAATCGCATTGGGATCTGTGTGCTCTTTGGGACACCAACGGTCTGTGGACAGAAGTACACACTCCAGGGCAAAGACGGCCCGCGCACCGGCATCTTTCCTGTTTCCGTCAATGCCCCTCTCACCTTCGAGGAGAACTTTCACGAGCTGCGCTACGGCAATGTCAAGGTCAGCGCGACAGGCGACGGGCTTTTCTCCATGGAAGACCAGCGCAACTTCGCCGACTCCAGCTTCAAGGCGTACCAGACCATGCCCTACGCCTACCCCAACCTCACCAAAGGCGACGCGCGCACGCAGACCATCACGATCAAGCCTGAGGGCTTCTTGCAAGCCGTCAAGCAGCGCGAAAGTAAAACCACGCAGCTCGTGCTCGGTGAGCCCCTTGCGTATGCGATTCTGCCAGAGATTCGCACGGGAAGCACGGGGGAGCGAAACTGGTTCCACGGCATCAACCACGACCGGGAGAAAGCTAAGGCCGCCGAGAGCGTCTCCTTCGCCTACTTCCCCACCGAGCACCTCTACGACGACGACACGTGCTGGGAGAATGTCCCCGTCATCACGGAACTCGCCGAGTCCGCGCGGCAGTTCGCGCCAGGTAAGCCGATTGATATCCATCACATCGCCCTGACCCTCACGCACCCGCGCCCTGCGCCCGAGCCGCGCAACGCCAGCCCGATGGGTGCCGCCTGGGCCGCTGCCTGTCTCAAGTACGCTGCCCTCGCGGGAGTTCGCAGTACGACATTTGATATGGGGCCAGGCCATGCCAGCCGTGTCCTCAAGGCGCTCCAGCCACTTATCGGCAAGCCGTTTCGCCACGTCAGTATCCGTAGCACTGCGCTCGTCACCCCCCTAGATGCCTACGGGATCGGGGAGAGCGTGATTATTATCAATAAAACCGGCGTGCGCCAACAGGCCACACTGGAGAAGCTCGCGCCAGGAAGCTGGCAAGCCATCGAGCTACACGGACAGAGTCCCGCAGGGATCCTTCCCAAACCAACGGGTGTCGCGACGCGCGGCGGCAAGACGAATCTCAACCTCGCCCCCCACGAAGTGCGGATTCTGAGCCGTCGCTGATCGGGCAAGAAAAATAATTTGCGCTACGGCGTGACGAAGTGAGCGGGTCGCTGCTCTTTACTTACGACGATGCATGCTTCCCTGGAAAATCAAGGCGACGAAGAGCTGGTGGTACTTGCCACCCTGGGATCGTTTCCAGCCTTTGACGAGCTAATTCGCCGCTATCGTGGCCCGCTCACCCTAGCGGCGGAGCAGATTGTCAGAAGCAGAGCGGTGGCCGAGGAGGTCGCTCAGGAAACGTTTCTTGCGGCGTTCTGTGCTCTGCCCACTCTGGATGCTCCTGGGGCGATAGGGGGCTGGCTACGCGCCATTGCTCGTAATCGCGCACTCAAAACCCTCTGTCGTGAGCGGCGCTGCACCGCCACGGACGATCTCGAAGCACTGGTTAAAAGTGCCAGCACCGAGCTTGCCGTTCCGCCGGACTGGGTAGCTCGGATCGAGCAGGAGGTAATCTTCCAGGCGCTCCAGCGCCTCCCGGAAGACCAACAAGAAGTGCTCTACCTCGCCGCCTACGAAGACTGGAGTGTCGCCCGCATCGCTGAGTATCTCTCGGTACCGGAAGCAACCGTCCGGGGCCGTCTCTACCGCGCACGCCAAGCCGTGCGCCACCACTACGATAATCAAAATAGGGAAGAGGAACTACTATGACTGAAGAAACCATGCCGATAGAAACAGACCCGACCATCGAGAAGCGGGCTAAAGAAATCCGGAGAGTCCGGCGCATGATCGGCGAGCTCTACTCGCTCGCTGAGCACGCGAGTCTCTCTGGTGCGTTTCGAAAAGACGGTGCCATGGAGGCCGTTCGAATCTACAACGATACTCTAACGGTACTCCAGACCCACGGTGTCGAGCTCCAAGGGATGTTCGCTCCCCTCCCCAGCGACGCCAGCTTTGACCGGATCGGCGTGGCGAGCCGCTTGCTGCGCGGGTATCTTGAAGAGGAAGACGAGGAGGCCTTCCCGGGAAAAGTAAAAAACAAGGGGGTCAAGATCATGGTGGGAAGACACGGTGAGCACAGCGGCCATATCGCGATGGAGGAGCTGGGTAAGCTCAAGGACATTGGATCCGTCATCCGCGAGCACCTCCCCGATTGGCTCCGTGAGGCCCCACCCGCTCCCCCCACACCGCCGGTGCCACCGGCTCCTCCATCGCCGCCCATCTCGCCCACACCGCCCCACAGAACCGACGACGAGTAAGAAAAGAAAAATCCCCGCAATTTTATCAGTCTGCATTCTTTCGCCCTAAATGACGATGATGTAGGGAGAGACGAATGAATGCAGACTAGCTTCTCACACTTTCCAACCGACTCTCAAGTCCCTGAGCGGCAGAGCGTGCTGCTAGAGCGCCTGCTCCTCACCACCCACTCTTTTGCTTTTGTGGCAACCGCATCGGGGATGGAGCCCCTCTCACTAGAGGCCGCGCAGAGCCTTCTCCCCCTGCAGTACCCCCTACACTCCAGCTACGGTGAGACACTTTCGCAAGCGATTCACCCACAAGATCGTAGCTACCGGGAGAATATCTGGCGGCATGCCACACAGACTAAGCAGTCGCTACTGAGCCATACGTTTCGGGTACGCGACCTTGCCGGTCATTGGCACTGGCTTCACGAGGAAGCCCATCTGGTGTTTTCTGACAGCGGCTGGCACGCAGTGGGCACCCTGAGCAATGTCAGCGAACACGAGCGCAATGTAGCATTCCAGGTAGGCCAGACGCGTGTTCTGAAGATGATTGCGGAGCACCAGCCACTAGGTAAGACTCTGGATACGCTCAATTTGCTTATCCAGGAGCTGCTCCCCGATGCGCTACCCTGTATCCTGGGCTACAATGTCCGTTCCAATACCCTTGTGGATCTGAGCGCTCCGCACCTACCCCAGGGCTACAGAGATGCCATCCATGGACTTCTCGTCGCGCCAGACCGCGGCTCCTGTGGCGCTGCGATCGCGGGCAAAAAGCCTGTCTTCGTCCGCGATATCTCCACGGATCCACTCTGGGCGGAGTTTGTGGAACTAGCAGTGGAGACCCACGGGCTTCGCTCCTGCTGGTCACATCCCATTCTAACCAACGAGGGAAATCCCGTCGGGACATTTGCAATCTACCACCGGCACCCCCACCTGCCCTCAAGCTGGGCGCGTGAGCTCCTCGCAACGGCAGCCTATCTCGCTGGTGTTGCCATCGAGCGCTCCGAATCGGAGACGATTATCCGCTATCAGGCCAGCCACGATGCACTCACGGGACTCCCTAACCGCCACCGATTCACGCAGGACGTGGCGGAAAAGCTGGAGCAGGCACGAAAAACCGAAACGTCCCTGACCCTGCTCTTTCTTGACCTCGATCGTTTCAAGCAAGTAAACGACTCACTTGGGCACTCTTTTGGTGACCATCTCCTGAAGATTATTGCGGAGAGAATGCAGACAGCGGTCGGCATGGGTATCTACCGAATGGGAGGGGATGAGTTCACGGTTCTGCTCCCCGAGACCACTGCCAGGCAAGCAGAGGAGATCATCAAGAAGCTACGGCATGCGCTTACCCGCCCCGTCACCTTGAATAACTACGAGTATCTCCCCTCCTTCACTGTAGGTATCAGCGACTACCCCAGCCACGCACAGGATGCCCATACTCTCTTGAAGTACGCCGATATTGCACTGCATCGTGCCAAAGAGGAGCAAGCCGGTGGCATCCGACGCTTCGATCCCGCCCTCGCGCGAAATCTTGCCCATAAAGTCCAACTGGAGTCTGACCTACGCCGTGCGGTTGAGCAGCAGGCTTTCACTTTGTACTACCAGCTCAAAGTGGACTCCCACAGCCACCAGCCCATTGGTGTGGAGGCGCTCATCCGCTGGAACCACCCGGAGCGAGGGATGATCTCTCCAGGTGAGTTCATCCCCCTCGCGGAGGAAACCGGGCTGATCCTGCCCCTCGGTGACTGGGTGATGCACACCGCCTGCAACCAAGCACGTGCCTGGGAGCGTGCGGGGCTTCCTCTACGCGTCTCCATCAATGTCTCCGCACGACAGCTCCTCCAGCCCGACCTCCAGCAGCGTGTGCAGTCCGCGCTCCGTTGCTCCGGAGCTCGTCCCGATTTGATTGGTTTTGAGCTCACGGAAACAGCGATCCTGAAGCACGGAAAGTCCGCGGAACGGACACTCAATGCCCTGAAAGACCAGGGAATCTGGCTGGAGCTAGATGACTTTGGCACAGGTTTTTCCTCACTGGTCGCGCTACGGAGCTACCAGATTGATGCGCTCAAGATTGACCGTCTCTTTGTGCATAATCTGGAGCGCACCTCCAATGATGCCGCCATTGTCCGTGGCGTGATCGCGATGGGCCATGCTCTGAACATGGCAGTGGTGGGCGAGGGTGTGGAGAGTGCTTCCGAGGCAGCCCTCTTAACGGAGCTCGGCTGCGACAGCCTCCAGGGATTCTATTTCGCACGCCCGGTGCCTGTCGAGCAGCTCATCCTGCCTCTCCCTGTGCCTCTGGCACGCGCCGCCTGAGCTCTGTAACTCGGGGTACAATAGTGCCAACCATGCGTGTTGGACTGTTTACCGAAAGCTACGAACCCGTGATCAACGGGGTTTCGACGTCGGTGAAGACACTTGCTCTGGAGCTCATTGCAGGCGGTCACGAGCCCGTTGTTCTGGCACCACGCTACCCAGGCTACGCGGACAGCAACGAAATCCCCGTACGTCGCCTCCCCTCCTGGGTCTCGCCCTGGAACCCGGAGAACCCCTTTGCCCACTCCCCGCTCCTAGGGCAGCCGATGGCGCTACGCAATCTTCCCCTGGATGTGGTGCATACCCAGCAGCCGTTTGGAATGGGAATGCATGGCCGCCGCCTCGCACGCCAGCTTGGTGTGCCCCTCGTCTCGACCTTTCACACGCTCTACCATGAGTACACGCACTATGTTCGCCCCCTTCCCCCTGCTCTGAGCCACTGGTGGCTCTCGCGGCACCTGCGCCTCTACTACGAGGGCGACTGCACCAGAGTGATCGTCCCCTCACGTGCCACGGGGGAGATCCTTGTGCGAATTGGGGTTTCGCAGAATAAGATCTCCGTCGTCCCAACGGGCATCCCGCCACTGCGCCCTGTTCTGCCTGCGGAGTGTGCTGCCGTGCGGGAGCGCTACCGGCTTCCCGAGGGGGCTCCTGTGCTGCTCTATGTGGGAAGGTTGGCCAAGGAGAAAAATATTGAGGCGCTCTTCGACGGCCTAGCGCACTGGCCCGACGACGCAGTTTTGTTGCTTGTCGGAGGTGGGCCTGCGCTGGAGGAGCTAAAAGCCAAAGCCGAGACCCGACAGCTCGCCCACCGGATACGTTTTGCCGGGTTCGTCCCCCGCATAGACCTGCCCCCAATCTTCGCCACCGCCACTCTCTTTGTCTTCCCCAGCCTCACCGACACACAAGGTGTCGTGCTCTCGGAAGCACAGAGCTACGGCCTCCCCTGCATCGTCGCGAACGGCGGCGGTGCCCCGGAGTTCGTCCGCGATGGGATAGATGCCCTCGTTGTCGCGCCCGAGCAAATCGGCCCCGCCGCCGCCACGCTTCTCACGGATCCGAGTCGCCTCCAGGCGTTTGCCTGCGCTGCCCGCCAGAGTCCGCTCCACCCCACCCCCACCGAGATGGCCCGACAGATTGTCGCCGTCTACGAAGCCGCCCGCAATGACTGAATCACTGAAGGAATTTTATAGAACACGATGCACCTAAAAACGCTTCTTTGCCTCCTACCACTTTTGCTCACCTCGGGAACAGTTGCCCACGCTGCCCAGACACCATCACAGAATCAGACACCACCACAGATTATCAACCTCTGGCCCGACGGCTCCCCGACTCTCAAGGGCGCGGGCGAAAAAGAATTGCTCAGCCCCGTGGATCCCAAGCCCGGCCAGCGGATCAACTCCATCCGCAATGTGCACACGCCCACGATAGAAGTGCGGTTCCCCCCCGCCGAAAAAGCCACGGGCACGGTGATTATTGTCGCGCCGGGTGGCGGGCACAACCAGCTTGTCTGGGGCAGTGAGGGCACGGATATCGCCCAGTGGCTCAACAGTATCGGGGTTACCGCCGTGATCCTCAAGTACAGACTAGCCCAGACGCCGGGCTACAAGTACACGGTGGAGGGCGAGGCACTGCAAGACACTCAGCGCGCCGTGCGGATCATCCGCGCTCGCGCCGCCGAGTGGAAAGTGGACCCTGCCAAAGTGGGAATTCTAGGCTTCTCCGCAGGCGGCGCCCTCGCCGCTCTCGCCGACATTCGCTTTGATCGTGGCAAGCCCGACGCGACCGATCCCGTTGAGAAGCTCTCCTGCCGCCCGGACTTTGTGGCACTGGTCTACCCCGGCTGGGCTCCCATGGACATCACCGCTCCCAAAGACGCCGCCCCTGCATTTCTCACCAGCGCGGGCCTCGACGATTCTTTTCACGCTAAGCAGACAGTCGAGTTCTACAATGAGCTCTTCAAAGTGGGCGTCCAGGCCGACCTGCACATCTACGCCCACGGCGGCCACGGCGGTGCCATCAGCGAGCGTAAGGGAATCCCGTTTGGCACCTGGCACCTGCGCCTCCAAGACTGGCTCACCGATCTGGGGATGCTCAAGCAACGAGAATAGAGCTATGCCCTACAGTGAGTTCACCCTTGAGCAAGTCGAAGCCGAGCTTGGGGTTACCCTGCGGCAAGAGAGCGGCCTCTTCGAAAACATTACCCCCGTTAGTGTGAGCCCACACCTGCGAGAAACACTCGAAGAAAACCTGGGGATTGCGCTCGCCAGCCGCTTCAACGCCCATCGGGGCCGCGAAGACGCCCCCGTCTACGGCACCGTCACCACCGGCACGCTCTGGACATTTCTCGCCCTACGCGGCACCGTCATCCTTGCCGATCCCAACGAGCACTCCCTCGAAAGCCTAGAAACCATCCTCGGCATCCTCTGCCTCATGGCCCGTTTAGAAAGTTAATGGGCCATGGTCGAAATCTACAATGGGCAGAAAATCTACATTATAGAGCAGGAGTTTTTGGGTCTATCCTCACCATTTGATCTTCCTGTCTTCGAGTCCAAGTACGAAATCTATATCAACAACCGCAAGATATCAAAACGGGTTAAGGAGTTAGCCAAAACCCGCCTTCAGTCCGCAACTACTGACATTGTCCAGGTATATCTAGACATTGCCCGAGAGCTTATTGACGAGAAAATTTACAGTAGGATAGACGAATAGCTACGCCAGAATATCCTTCACGACACGTGCAGGTTCGACGCCACTGAGCTTGGCGTCTAAGCCCTGGAACTTTATGGAGAACCGTTCGTGGTCTATACCAAAGAGATGGAGCATGGTGGCGTGCAGGTCATGGACACTCACGACGTTCTCGACGGACTTGTAGCCTAGCTCGTCGGTGTTTCCGTAGGTGGTGCCGCCTTTGATACCGCCGCCTGCCATAAAGATCGAGAAGGCGTTGATGTGGTGGTCGCGCCCATCGCCTTGGCCCATCGGGGTACGGCCAAACTCGCCGCCCCAAATGATGAGCGTGTCGTCGAGCATCCCGCGCTGCTTTAAGTCCGTGATCAGCGCCCAAGACGCTCTATCGCACTCGACGGCGGCCTGCGTGATGGCGTTCTTGACGCCGCCGTGGTGATCCCAGCCGCGGTGGTAGAGCTGGATAAAGCGCACCCCGCGCTCGGCTAATCTGCGGGCGAGCAGACAGTTGCTCGCAAATGTGCCGTCGCCAGGCTTCTTCACACCGTAAAGATCCAGCGTCGCCTGAGTCTCGTTGCCCATCTCGGTCAGCTCCGGCACCGATGCCTGCATCTTAAAGGCCAGCTCGTACTGCGCGATGCGTGTGGCGATCTCCGGGTCGGTTTTCCCCTTATCTTCGGCGAGCATCCCGTTGAGCCGCGCAATCTCCTCAACGACTAAGCGCTGTGTGCTCTGACAGACGCCTTCCGGGCTCCCGACAAAGTGCACGGCATC
>JANNDD010000365.1:0-7749 GCA_031387365.1 Armatimonas sp.
GTGAGGAAGGGAGTGGGGCAGTCTTTGGGGACGCTGCCACTCCAGTAGACACGCCCCGCGAAAGTCGCCTCAGCGGCCAGGCGCGACATGATCCAGGGAAGTAGGTCTTCGAGCATGGCGAAGCCTCCTTTACTTGATGCGGATGACTTTGGCGAGCTGGCTACCAACCGTCTGCCGCGCCTTCGCTTCCAACCCTGGCATTGCTTGATCCATTGCGGGGCCGATGAAGGGCTTGCCCAGAACCTCGTTCCAGTAGGCATAGTTCACGCCGACAGCGAGGAATACCTCATGTCGCGCGGGCTTTGCTGGCTCTGGGAAGATCTCCACGCCGGGCCGAAGCTGTGCCGCTTCTGCCGCCGCTGGTGCGTAGTTGCTGCTGGTCGGGGTGACGACGAAGATACTGGCACGCTGCGCCCCGAGATCCACGGCGCTCTCGCTCTTGGCGATCCCTTCGGCCTCAAACGCTGTCTCGGTGATCGCGTCCATCAAGCCGAGCAGGTGCGCCTCAGAGACGGCGTCGAAGCTCTCGGTGAGCTTGATCGTCAGCCCGATTTTCATGGCACTTTGCCGATCTTTGTGGGGCTATCTGTGCTAAACTGCCTGGAATCGGAAGCGATTCTCAACTGGTTTAGGAGGAACTCTATGAAGCGTGGCGGATCGGCGGCGACAACTGCCTGGTAGGTACGCCCTTGGTATTCAGTTATCGCTATGAGTTGGTGACGAAGGTGCGGCAGCCGCAGGGGTCTCCGCTTTCTGCGCAGCAACGGGAACCTCCGCGTCAATCCAGCCCCCATCCTTCCATATCATGGGAAACGGCTGATCCGTTGCCGCAGCATAGGCGACAGGCATAAGCATCTCGGCAATATCGGCGCAGCACGTAGGCAGGCTCGTTTTGTTCGGGAGCGACTGCGACTTCAGCCAGTTCGCCCATTCGTTCTTATGCCGTTTTTCCTCGTAGAACTCCGCCGTGAGGCCAACAGGTACCTCGGTTGGAATCGCCGTCTGGCGGTGGACAAATGTCCCCCTAATCGCATCGCGCAAAGTTGGTCCGCTGACCACGCAGGTACTGGCGATGCCTGCGATATCGTAGTAGTCTTTGAGGCGTCCATTGGACTCCCCGAAGTTCACAATGATCTGGAACTTCTCCGAGAGGATTGTCTCCAGGGGATATACCTTGAGTCGCGGCTTCTCCAGCCCGATGCTGTCGAGCAGGACAGGATAGTCGGTTTCCTCGGCATCGGGCGTAATGACCTCTCCAAAGCAGATATCCAGCTCCACGTTACAGGCGCTGGCTCCGAGCCGAGTCGGGATTTTGACGTTGAAGCCCGTGTAGCCCCTATCTTTGCCCGCCTCCTCTACCACCATCTGGTCGGGTGAGAACACCAGCCCATCGTCCTCTTCGAGCTGGCAGATTTCCGTAAGCTGCTCCTTGATGCTCGCCGCTGTGTAGTGCCCCTGGAGCTGGAAATCGGCATCGCGCGTGGTTCTAAATCCGTTCGGAACGTAGATCGCCGTCGCCATAGCCCCCTTCAGGATAAACGCGTCATGAAAACGGCTGCGGCTCAGGCGGCTGATGAATCGCTCTATGGCATATCGGATGATAAGCCGCTGCACATCGGCGTAGCGCCCTGTCACCCTCTGCCGAGCCAGTGCCTTCAAATCCTCTAGAACCTGCTGGGCGCGTGTCTTCTCGGCGACTGGCTCCTGTTGGAGCGCGGGTCGGCTGCCGGGCCTCTTCCCGCTTTTACGCTCCATTGATTACCTCAAGATAGGGCCGAAGCACACTCCAGACGTGCATATTTTTGGCATGCTTGATGATCTCGGTGCGAGTCGCCTTTTGCTGCCTCAGGCAGTCCTGCAACGCCTCGATAGCAACACTAGTGCCCACGCGGCTGCGGTATTTGAAGCAGTCCGCCACGGTCTTGGCGGCTGAGAAGATCGGCACCTGCACGCCTTCGATCATGTGGTGCTCGACTCCCTGGCTCAACCCTGACAGGCTCATGTGCACGACCTCGACCCCTACGGTGGGCACCACTGGCGTCCAGCTTGTTCGTGGCAGTGCGATCCAGACGAACGGCGGGAGCTGCGTGGTCAGACCGTGGAACTGGAGGGCGCTTGTCAGGCAGATCACCGCCCTGGGAGCGCATACGGCAACCTCGACGAGGGCGTGGTGTTCCGAGCGTTCCTGATAGGGCAGGGAGAACAGGCCGCGTCCGATGCGCTCCAAATCCCCCTTCTCCACCAAGTCCGCAATGTACTGCCTGGAAACCCCAATAGCCTCGAAATCCGCGTTGCGCAGGGCTCCGCGTTGCTTAGCCAGTTGAAGAATCCTGTTGCGTTTTGTGGCTTTGCTGGTGACCATGACAGTCGCATTATACCTGCAAAACCTATACAATCGCAATACTTGTGTAGGTTTTGTAAGCAAGGAAATATTCACTTTTTCACGATGCTGCGGCGTGGGCGTCCTCTTTCCACCAGGTTTTCTCCTCGAGTCAGGTACGGTTCCCGATGATATCGATGTACTGGGAGGCGGAGCAGGGGACGAAGACGTTGAAACTCCTCTGAATCAAATGGGTCACACCCGAATCAAATAGGCTCTGTGACGGGCTATGTGTCACGTATATTGTTACCTTTTGTTTAGTTCGTGATCCCTTCGGTGGCCGCGATCCAGACCGTGAGCAGAACTGCATCGCTGCGAATGGGGTCGTGGCCCGTGATCTCAAATTCGAGTGTCTGGCTCCCACGACTCACGATGACTTTCCCATCCGTGGGGATTGGTGTGCCGACCGGGACGCGCAGGGTATAGCCCTCGGTGCGCCGGACACCGCCCTGCTGGGTGCGCTCGCTCGCATTGACCTGGCCCGCTCCACGCTGAAGCCGCCCAGCAACCGTGGCGAGAACCTGCTCTGAACTCACCGTTCGCGTTCTGAGCGCCGAGAGTCCAAAGGTTCGACTGATGATCTGGACGGTTGCATCGAGGTACGGGAGAGCATCCTCGCGCATCCGATGGAGCCAGTCGGGGACAACCTCGGGGGGGCAGACAGTGCCGAGCGCAAAGCCTCGCAGCGCGAAGGTCGGCCCGAAGGCAGGCATCTGGCGAAGCTGTGGCGGTCGGTAGACGATCATGGCCCTATTCTCTCTTTCATGATTCTCTCTTTCACGTGGGGGGCTTGTCTTTTTGCTGTGGTGTAACTGACTGCTCCAGGCGCTTGTCGCTGGTGGAGAACTCGCGGACCTTGACCATGGCGTTGATCAGCACGGGCGGCAGGGGCACCCCGCAGAGCACCGCGTTCTCCAGGATACTGAGCAGCTCGTTGGCGATGTAGAACATGGCGACGATACTGGCCTCAGGCACTTGGGGGGTGAGTGGATCAATGGCGACACCAACGCCGATAAGCAAGATCACGACGGTCTTGCGAGTCATGCCCTTCCAGCTCACGGAGCTGTTGAGCTTCTTGGTGATGAAGCCTGCCGCGAAGCCTGTCAGAATATCAAAAACCATCAGGACGAAGAGAATGGGAACGGCGGGTGTCGCCTGGAGAAAAGAAAACAAGACTTTCACCGCCGGAGAGTTGAGTAGCGGGTTCATACTCGAACCTTTCCGCGCGGAATCATCCGCGACAGAGGAGACATTAGCGACAGGGTTGATGAGAGCGCATCTTGCGACGGGTTTGCCCTAGCTCCGAGACCTGGCTGGCACGGAGCCGGTTGATCAGGTTCTGGAGTGAGCGCGTTCTGCCGCTATAGTCGAAGATGTCTGGCCCGATCGTGACCTTCTCGGCCTCCCGA
Source organism: Armatimonas sp. (assembly GCA_031387365.1). Lineage (GTDB taxonomy): Bacteria > Armatimonadota > Armatimonadia > Armatimonadales > Armatimonadaceae > Armatimonas. Next base: position 3,790 of record JANNDD010000365.1, read on the forward strand.
GCGAAGCGCCCAATGAGAGCTTGCGCGAGGTTGATGGTGGCCTCGATCTCGGTGCCGTTCTGTGCGAGCGCGGAGTCGTAGGTAGAGTCCAGAAGATCGGGCTTGGTGATCTCGTAAGCACCGCTGGAATAGCCCGTAGGCGGTGCGCCCGTGTCGCCGAGCTGGAGCCTCATCCGATCACGGGCAGTCACGAGGGCCGGGTTGAAAGTCGCGCTCAAGAGGCGACCTCTATTTTGATTTTGGCTTCTCTCTCTTCCCGGGCGTTTTCCATTGCTCGCAGAATCGCCCGCCGCGCCTGGCGGTTCTCGATCTTCACGTGTCCCGGCCCGTACTTCATGTCCGCGTATTCGTACTCACCGTCCAGCTCGACAAGGTCATCGGTAGGCTCGTCGGTCGCTGGTACTTGTTCTTTTTTTGGCATAGTCATCTCCACGAGGCGACGCAGGGAACTCCCTGCATCGCCTCATTTTCTGCTCATGTACGCTACTCGACGATCTGGCGAACCACGGCCAGCAGCTCGGGAGTCATGCCCTTCACAGCCAGCAGAGCCTCATCATTGGCTGCTTGAATCGTCTCGGGCTTGACGAGGATAAACCCCGCCTTGACCAGCTCCTTGACAACCGCCGGAGGAATCACCAGCTCGGGCGGAGGCTCAGATTCAGTCTTGAGGGGCGTTTCAGGCTCGGCCTTGGCTGGCTCTTCCTCGGCCTTATCAACGACCGTCCCAATGACGAAGCCGAGGCGCTCGGCGACTTCCTCGCTGGAGATCTCGCCCTGCTGTAGAAACGCGGCGAGCGTCTCCAAGGCGTCTTTCGGAGTGACTTGGGGAACGGGTGCAGGCACCACCGGAGAAGCTGCAACGGGCTGGGTACCGTGCCCCAGCCGCTCAAGCTGCTCGGTCGCATGCTCTGCTTCGGCGTCATTAAAATGGTGTTCACCGGGGAGCTTGATGGTTCCCAAAACCATCAGGGCAATGGGTAGAAATACTTTTGGCATGGTGTGGTTCTCCTTTACGCGATGCCGTAGATCACGCCGATGGCCTCGGGGTCTTGGATCACGGGGAAGCTGGTCTGCCAGCCTTCCGCCTCGATGCGCGGGGGCTTGTTCTCAAACGGGGTCAGTACGACCGCCCTGCCCGCGCTCTGGCGACCCGCAGGCCGACCGATGCCGGTGTAGCCCAGGACGTTGGGAATGACGTTTGGGACATCCTGAGCATCGCGGTACTCACCGTCGCGGCCCGTCTCGCAGATGAAAACCATCGCATCGCGCTTGAGGAAGTAGCCCGAGACGTTGCCCTGCATCTTGTAGGTGAGGTTGTACTCGGTGATGGGCGGCAGGTTGTCGGTTCCGAGGATGCTGTTGATGTCCGCCAGTGTCATGATGCCCGCCGCGACGCTCTGAATCTGGCCCGAGGTGGAGACCGTGACGCGACCCGCACGGGTTTTCATATCCGTGTTGGTGAGCAGCTTTGTGATGACGCTGCGCCCGGCGATGATTCGGCTGATGACATAGCCCTTCTCACGAAGGAACGTCACCATGGCGCTGATGTCGCTATAGAGGGCGTAAGCGGGGTTGCTCCACGTGCCGCCCGCTGGGACGCGGTGCCCGGCGGGGTTAGAGAGCTGGACATCTTCCTTGTAGCCGCCATCCCCGCGGATCGGAACCATGGCATCCGTGATGGCTTTCCAGCGGTCTACCTCGTTGCGCTCGATGAGGGCTCGGTTGATGCGCACGTCCACCCAGCTCGTGAGCTGCGTGATGGACTGCATCGAGGGAGTGCCGCCTTGCTGGGTTTGGGCAATATAGGTCAGGAGGGTGTCGTAGTCCTGGCCAGTGAACTCCGCCCCAATGTCCGAGTTACCCAGGCGCACACTCATCGAGGAGCTGTACTGCCCATCCTTGAGCTGGACAGGGGAGTAGCGCGTCGCGTGGTTGGCGACCTCGGTCTCGAACTTGATGTCGTACTCGGTGTACTCGTTCTGCGGGACGATTCGCTCGGGCAGGATCTCCGCCCCGAGGTAGCGCCGGGTCGCTGGGCCGAACTGGGCCAGCGGGTTGCCCGTGATCGTCGCCAGGTGGCTGGCGGAGAGCAGAAAGGCGATTAGTGCTGCAAGATTCATAATTTTTCTCCTTATCCTTCGCCTAGGTAGGTCTGGTAGAGCGCTTTGATCTTGGTGATCGTGCCACCGGCGAGTGTGGCGTAGCCCGGAAGGTAGTTGATCTTCACCGCCGAGCCAGGCCGGTAAAGCTCGGCGTCGTTGTTGGTACGCGCGTCCGTGATGTCCTGATAGAGCAGGAACGTCTCATTGTCATCGTCGCCCGTTGTCCAGGGGCCTAGGGGATCGCCCGTGGCGGCTTCCCCAGTGGTGCGCCCGAGCAGCGTGCCGCCCGGAACGTGCAGCTCGCGCCGCGTCTCGTAGTAGGCGATGTCGCCCGTGACAAGGGCGGTCGGGATCGCCTGCACATTGATCGTTGTCGCTCCGGCTGCCGTCAGCCCTGTGGTTCGTGCGAACTTGCCCGCCCCGAAGTAGAGGATGACAGTGGCAGGGATCGCGGCAGCAAGGGCAGTGACCGCGATGGTGACGGCGTTCTGCGCTGCATTGGCCGTCAAGGTCACTTTCGTGGCCTGTGAATCAACGAACTGGTTGGGATCGAGCTTGGCGGGGCGGGGCATGATGTGCTCCCGCCCGCCGAAATCTCCGCGCCAGGCGGGCGCGGTGCGCGTGTTTCTTGTGGAAGTTACTCCGGGTCCAGGCATAGCCTTGTTCTCCTATCCGTGGGATGTTTATGCCGCCAGTGTAGGCGGCTTATAGGTGGTGGTGACGTAGTTCTTGACGGGGTCTTTGCTGGTCGGCTGTGGCCCGCCGCCACCGCCACCGGGATCGAGGTTGGGCGCTTTGGGCGTCTTCTTGAAGCTCTCCAGTCCTTTGGCGGAGGCTTCCATTTCCTCTTTGGTCGCTCCTTGAATCGCGGCAGCTAGGCCCGCGTTCTCCCCGACGAAGCCAAAGGTGAGCGCGACTTGCTGACGCACATCCCCGATGTCTTTCTTGGCCAGCTCGGTCTTGAGACGCGCGTTCTCGGCCTCCTGCAAGTCGAGCGCTTCTTGCAGCTTGCCATCGGCCTTGAGCTTCTCCTGATCGGCTACGCGCTTGGCAGCAGCAGCCTCCTTGTCACGCTTGGTTTTGTCGTCGGCGAGCGCTTTAGCGATGGCGGCTTCGATGTCCGTTTGTGTGAACTGCGGCTTGGGCGGTTCTGGAGGTGTTGGCGGCGCAGGGGGATTAGGCGGTGTTGGATCGCCTGGCGCGGGCGGGTTCGGGTTAGGTGGCGGCGGGTCTTCGCGTCGCCGAATGAGCTTATGCAGCGAGAGGCTCGCCGCTTGTCGAAGCTGTCGTTTCATGGGAAGGTTCTCCTAAGAGTGATGTTGGTGGATTGATGAGAGCCAGGCTCGCTTGTGGCGCTAAGTCCGGGCGAGACCGGTAGAGAGAGACGAGAGTGCCCGAGAGCTGGTGGACAACTTGCTCCTCAGCAAGGGATTCGGCTTCTTGCGCGATGGGCCGCAGCAGGATGTGGAGCAGCTCATGCACGACGCTGCGCTCTGGATCGTAGGGGAGCAAGAAGTCGGGGTGATAGTCCGCCGGGTTCATGACGCGAATCCAGGCAGTTCGCTTGGGATCGCTGGTCTCGACCTCGGCGACCGCTTCGGTGAGGCGGAAGCCGCGCACAAGCTGGCAGTGGATGTCCCAGTCTTGGAGGCGAAGCCGCTCTTGCCAGATGCGGCAGATCGCCTGCACATCGGCATCCGTAAAAGGGGGGATGCTCAAGGTTTATCCTCCAGAGGGTTTGGGGGGCGATGGCGGCCTCGGCTGCGGTGAAGTGCCTGCACCTCGGTTGAAGCGTTTGAGAGCGACCTCGGCCAGGGCGTCGGCGTGTGTTTGCTCCAGCTCGAAGTCGGCGGCACGC
>JANNDD010000384.1:0-3775 GCA_031387365.1 Armatimonas sp.
TAAGGGGGAGAGGTTGACGGGAGGTTTGCACTTCTTCGGTGGCATCGCCTCTCATGCAACAAATAGTGCAACGGTCCTCGCCATCTGCGCCGACTCCCACGGGCGGCCCACCGAGCTCCCTGGAATCCTCGCCCATGGCAAGTGCCGCCTGATCGCGCCCGATCTGGTGGGCTCGATTGTCTATATCCAGCAGGGCCGCGCCATCACCCGCGATGGCATCCCCAGCAGCGATGGCACCGGCCCCACCCACGATGGCGTGCTCAAGAGCGACGACGGCCAAGTTCTCGACTGGCACCTCGACCGCCAGCCCGTTCCAGGTGTCCCCGGCCTGAGCGGCTTTCTCACGCCCGTCGCTGATGCCTGGGTGGAGCTGCTCCTCCAAAATATCTTCGAGCTGGCCAGCCTCCAAAATATTGCGCTGTCCCTGCTCTGGTACCACCCCGACGGTGCGATTGCCCAAGGCCACCTCTCGCACGACACCGACGGCAACAACCCGCTCGATGCCGAAGCGCTTCTGACGGCATTGGAGGAAGCCGACGCGTCCGGCACGTGGTGTGTGATCCTGCCTGGCTACGAAGCAGATCTCATGGCGAAGATAGCCGACGCAGGCCATGAGCTCGCCACGCACTACGATGCCCTGGATCACCCGTGGAGCGAGGAGGAGTTCCGCAGCCAGTACGACCGGCTGGTGGCACTGTTTGGCGAAGTGCCCGTTACCAACAAGAACCACTACCTGCGCTGGCAGGGCGATACCGAGTTCTACGACTGGCTGGAGCGTGTGGGAATCCAGCTCGACCAGTCCAAGGGCGCGTCCAAGACCGGCGAGGTCGGGTTTAACTTCGGCACCTGCCACCTCTACCGCCCCGTCGCCCCGGACGGCACCGTGCTTCCCGTCTGGGAGCTGCCCACCCCGACACAAGACCTGTGCATCTTCGCCCCCCCCGACGTGGCAACGCCTATTTTGGACGCCGCCGAGCGCTTCTATGGAATCGCGCACTTTCTCTTCCACCCCGCCCACCTGCGCAAGCCCGGAGTCGCCGACGCGCTCAAAGCCGTGGTCGCCGAGGGCAAGCGGCGCGGGATTGTCTGGCGCACCGGGAGAGAGCTGGTCGCATGGGAGCGCGCCCGCCGTAAAGCCGTCTGGAGAGATGCCGAGACGCTAGAGTTCCCGGAGCCGTTGCCCGGCGCAACCATCCTGACGCTTGATCCAGGCGGCGACGTGGAGCGGTGGGGGTATAAATTCCGCATTTCAACCTCTCCCCCTGCCCCCTCTCCCGGGCGTTCGTGCCTCACTGGGAAAGGGGAAAGCTAGAGATGGCGGCGATTGACTACCGGCTTGACGACATTATCGAGATTCGTATTACAGCAACACAACCGGTTACGACACTTGACGGACTAAACGAAGTCCTTGATAGCCTCATCAAAATCACGCAAGATATTGGTGCTATCGCCGAACTAAACGAGGATGCTTACGGCTTCCAACTAATAGGCATTGGTTCTGATGGACAAGCATTAGACGAGCCTGAGTTCTTTGAATCGGTAGGAACTCATCCCGCGCTCTGGGATAAAGCAGCGGAGTATGTCCACAACATCACCCGCTTCAACCAGACCGGCGTGATGTTTAATATCGCGGAGAATCCCTACCACGATGAAGAACATGAAGCAGGACGGTTCGCCATTGAGATGCTCGTCATGGAAAAGGCAAAGTACATGGCCGACTATGCCGAGTTTATCTGGTACATCGACAATGGGCATAGCTGTATCGAGATCGAAGACATCCAACGTCCGATCAAAAAATGGGGCCTTTGTGACCCAGCCCTCCAGCTTCTTGCCGCATCGTTCTATATCCTTTACAACCACCCCTTCACCAATATTCTTGATGGGCTCCCAGTCTCGGAGTACCTTCAAAAATCAGGCTCCATTGACGACTTTGTTCTCAATCTATATGTAGCCGGCTACGTAAGACGCTGGAAGTCTTGGCCGAGCTATCTCACAGAGATGGCAGACGAACTGATAAAGGTTCTGCTACCAAACTCCCCAATCGAGCAACAGCGGATTCAAAAGATAGTTCGCGACAGAGAATCTTCCCATGGCTAGTGAAAAAGCACTCACTTCCCTTCTGAAAGCCCCTTTCCCAGCGAGGAACGAGCGCCCGGGAGAGGGGGAAGGGGGAGAGGTATGACACCCGCACTTTTTGGTGGCACAAAAGCCAAGCAGACACCCTACGGCGTGGGCGAGCCGCGCTACGGCGACGACGAGCTGCGTGAGCTTCAGGAGGCGCTGGCGCAGAACACGCTTTTTTACGCGCAGGGCAAGAAAGTCAAGCTCCTGGAGGTGGAGTTCGCGGAAAAATACGGTGCCAAGCACGCGGTCACCTGCACCAGCGGGACGGCGGCGATCCACACGGCGCTCATGGCACTGGGCATCTCCCCCGGCGATGAGGTGATTGTCTCCCCCATCACGGACATGGGGACGATCAGCCCGGTGCTTTTTCAGGGTGCGATCCCGGTCTTTGCCGACCTGACGCCCCACGGCTACACGCTCGATCCCGCGTCCGTGGCGGCGCGGATCACGCCCAAGACCCGCGCGATTATCGCGGTGCACCTCTGGGGAAACACCTGTGATCTGGATGCCCTCCAAACCCTCTGCGACCGGCACGGGCTCGCACTGATCGAGGACGCCGCCCAGGCGTTTGGTGCGACCTACAAGGGCTGCCCCGTCGGGACACGCGGCGCGGTGGGGTGCTTCTCCTTCAATGAGTTCAAGCACATCTCCTGCGGCGACGGGGGCCTGGTTCTCACCGACGACGACGCGCTCGCCGAGAAGCTCCGCCTCGCCACCGACAAGGGCTACAACCGCCGCCCCGATGCACTTGTGCGCCAGCCGACGTTTCTTGCCAACAACTACCGCATGACCGAGCTCCAGGGCGCGGTCGCACGGGCGCAGCTTCGCAAGCTGGATGGGATTGTCGAGCGGCGCCGCGCTTGGTGCAACCGGCTGACCGCAAAGCTGGCCGGGATTCCCGGCATCACGCTCCCGGAGGCAACGCACGGCGTGAACCCGTCGTGGTGGTTCTATCTGCTACGTGTCGTCCCCGAGACGCTCGGCACCGATGCCGATGGTCTGACCAAGACCCTTGCCGCCGAGGGAGTGCGCGCCGGAGCCCACTATATCGGCGACCCAATCTACCGCTACCCGATCTTCACCGGCAAGAGCGCCTTCGCCCACGCCCCCCACGCCTGTGACAGCGTGGACTGGGAAACGCAGCGCTGCCCCGTCGCGGAGGCGATCTTAGAAACCGGCGTCATGATCCCCGTCAACGAAGCCAACACCGAGACAGACGCCGACGAAGTGGCGTTTGCGATCCAGAAAATCGCGGCGTGGTACGGAAAGGGCGGGGCCTAAAAGTCCCCGCCTCGGACCGCCTTCGGCGAAGCGGGCCGAGCCCGCAAAAACTCAATATCCCCCCTTTCCCAGCGAGGAACGCGGGTACCCTCTGGGTGCCGGGAGAGGGGCTGGGGGAGAGGTTAAAGCACGGTCATTCAGTTCTCGGAATGTTGATTAATTCAATGCCACGTTCAGGACAAGCGGCAAACATTCGAGTAGCAGCAGCGATACAAGTATGACCTGCTAGGCAATACCTTCGCCAAAATAGCCTGCCTTTTCAGAAGGCATATGTCGTGTCGCCAAGAATAAATCTCAAGGCGAAAGTTCCATTTTTGAGACCGATTTTGAGGCCGACGACCTGCAAGAAATAGCCTTGCCTTCCGGATGG
>JANNDD010000269.1:0-1235 GCA_031387365.1 Armatimonas sp.
GGCTAACTGCCTCTCCATCTGCAAATACTTAGATTCGAGATCTTGAATTTCCGAATTAACCGCCATTACATTTTTCCTTTCCACGGCGTTATTACACAACGTCGTGCCAGTAGTTTTCCTAGGTAGGCCCCGAACAAACATAGCCGTTAATTTCGGCCACTTCTATTCCCCCATCTACTACTAGGCTTAGTCTAACATCCTCTGCATTGATTCAACCGTAAATTTATCGTAAATTTATCGTAAATTTATCGTAAATTTTGAGGGATATTAGAAAAAAGTTGAAATTGTTGCCTCCCTACGCCTCGCATGCGATGGAGACAGGCAGTAGCCTCACAGGAGCATAGGCCACCTCTATCGATCTCCCTTCTTAGAGTTGCAGGAATAGCACAGTGGCTAGAGGTTCTCGATACAGACACCTGGATTGATGTGGATTCCCTTGTGTCTAACTGGGTGCTTGGTCTTCACTGCCTTCTTCAGTACTGCCAGAAACCCGATCACACACTTAGAAGCAGTAGCGACCGAGGTTATCAACACCCTAGACTATCTCCACGATCCAGGCTTGTTTAATAGGATTTAGACAGTGACGGTGCAACCGCAGGTGAGTGCGATGCTCTGTGGCGACGTGTAGCGCTGCTCGGAGTGGCTGGGGCGGAAGTGGCGGACTTCGCCTGTGGCGGGATCGAAGACAATCACGTCCTTGATGCCTTGGCGCAGGAAAAACGGCACCCCGACACTGAGGTCTTTGCCTTCGTAGTCCGGGCTGACGATCTCGATCACTGCCTCGGGGAGCATGGTGACCGCCGTGGTCTGCTCGTCGGGCTCGCCGCAGAAGATCACGATATCGGGGCGCTTGAGCGAACCATCGGGGAACTGGACATAGATATCGGCGTAGTGGACGCAGCCGCAGTCGGTGATGGGAGTTGCGGCAGGCTTGATCGTGGCACGAATCCGATCCACCGCCCGCTGGTGGCGCACCGAGGGAAATGCCTCCCAGGTCGTGATGCCTCCCGCCACTTCCAGCCGCACGCCGCTGGCCTCGCCCAGCCGAATCGCTTCCTCAAAGCTACTCATGCCGCTATTTTATCGCCGATTGAAACGCTTGTTGTGAATTGGTACGGTTTGACACGGTTTGACACGAGGGATTAAAATCCCTCGCTGCGGGTCGGCTCCGCCGATGTCCTTCGGACAAGAGAAGCGATCCTTCGGATAAGAGAACGTGTTTGCCTGCCTCATTC
>JANNDD010000559.1:0-6694 GCA_031387365.1 Armatimonas sp.
GAAAAAAACGACGCGGCGAGCGCGTTCGGTGAATCGTTGCCACATAGAAAGGATTGTATCGTATTTCCAGAGGGCTTCGCCGCCTCACCGTTCGGGTAGTCTTTCAGCCTTGTTTGCCCTACAATTGTTCTGCTATGAAACCCCGACCACCTGTTCTGTATCTTCTGTGTGGATTGTCCTTTGCAGGGAAGTCCACCCTTGCGAAGGGCTTGTCCGAGCCGCTTCGGGCGGTTATCATCGAGGCGGATCAGTTTATCGCCGTGGTTGAGGAACAGCTCCCTAACGCCAGCAAGATCGAGAGCTGGCGTGCGATCCAGGCACTCGCTCGCGAGGCGGTTCGGGACGCTCTGGAGTCGGGGAAGAACGTGATCTTTGATGATCTTTTAGTGAAACCCGATGTTCGCGAGGCGCTGGTATTGCTGGCCGGGCAAGTCGGGGCGGCGACACTGGTCATTTTTCTCGACACTCCCGTCGAGGTTGTGCGTGAGCGACAGCGGCTGGCATCCTCCAAGCCCGAAAAACACGCTAACTGGGAGGCGCACACGCAGCTACTTCTCACGCAGCTCGTCCCACCCGACAGCGCCACGGCGGTGTACGTGAAGCCGGGATATGACCTAGCCCAGGTTCTTACGGAGATTCGCAGTCGTGAGGCGGCGGGCTTGGGGGCGTAGCCGAGGCGGTTTGGAGGGCTTGCATGAACTTCTCCAGCCGCTTGGTGGCGTACTGCTCCGCCCAGGTTTCCAGTGTCTCGGTGACGGCGGCGCGTTTCTTGGAGGGCTTCTTGCGCGGATTCAGCGTGAGCGTCACGTGGTGCCCCACTTCGTGAAAGAGAGTGTGGGCGAGCTGGAGAACCACGCCGCGCAGAACCGTGGCCTCTGAGGCGCTGGCGTAGTGCGGCGAGCGGGTGATGAGATCTACGTGCGGCTGCACATACAGCTCGATGCGAATCCCCAGATGATCTCGGATATACACCCCGAGCCGCTCGCCCTTTGGATCGGTGTCGTAGACATAGATGCCCGCCAGCCGTAGCCGGTGCTCACGCGGGGCATGCGCAAGCGCCGCTCGCAAGCCAATCGAAATCGCCTCGTCGTAGAACTCTGTCGCTTCCCAGTGAATATGCATGGTGGCCTTTGTTGTACCCCGATTTGAAGGCTGCTCCTAAGTTCGGTATCGTAATCCCTGGAGGTTAGCATGATGCGAGTTTCTTTGACGATGGCGAGTACCCTGGCGCTTTTGCTCGGCGCAATGGCGGTCGTACAAGGCAGTCGGCGCAGCGATGAGCGAAAAACATCGCCCGAGCACCAGACGGCGGAGCTGCTGGACTCACTGATCCAGCCGCGCTTTCAAGTGACCAATGGAAAAGACTTCGGAATGAGCCGAGTGATCCCTAAGATCGCTGGGCACGGGCATATAGGGATGCTCCAGCCCGAGAGTGATGCGGATAAACGGGTGCTGGAGAAAGTGACGCTGCTTGGCTGTGATTATCGTCTTGGCTTCGTCCATACGGGCTATAACTTGAGCCGCCGTACAGGCAAAGCCGCAGTGGGAAAGATCCCTGATTTCGAGACGACTTGGCGTAACAACGCCGACTACGAAGTTCACAAAAACGAAGACCTGATGCCCTACAAAGAGCATATTCTGCCTCTGGTCGGGCGGCTAGAGCGTGGTGCGAAGATCAATACCCAGCAGGGCGAGTGGCAGGTTTTTCTGCGACCGGTCAAAGCCGAGCGTGAGACGTGCGTCTCCTGCCATGCGGGGGTAAAGCCGGGGCAAGTGATGGGGGCGATGGTCTATCTGGTTCAGAGCAAGAGCCCGCTACCGCTTCGGTAGCTTGATGTCGCCGTCTTTGAAGGGCTTGGCGGACTTTGCGGCATCGGAGGGCTTTGAGGCATCCGTGTAGTTGGCGGGGAAGGCATTGAACTGCCGCCAGAGCTCGTACCAGAGCGGAACCGTGTCGAGCTGCACCCAACCAATCGTATCGGTGCCGGGGCGTAGGCGAAGGGAAGCGGGCCAGGCAGACTCTTTTCCCGAAGCGATAAGTGGCGTATCGGGCTGAACCCAGACACGGATGCGGCCCGTGCCTTCGTCCACGGGGTCCATGTTGGTCACGATGCCCGCGAATGTACCAACGGCGGCGCGTGAGAAGCCCTGCACTTGCACGGCAGGGAAGCCGTTGAACTGGAGCCGGACTTTACGCCCCACCGTGACCAGGGGCGCATCGAAGCCGCTCAAGACAAGCTCCACGGCTTGGTCTTGCGTCTCGGGGACGATCTCAAGAAGCACATCGTCTTTCTTGACGGTCTGGCCGGGGCCGATGGTCTTACCGATCCGCGACACCCTGCCCGAGGACGGTGCGTAGATTTTCTGCTGCGCGACGCGTGCCTGCATGTTGTCGCGCTCCAGCTCGGCCTTTGCGATGCTATCCGAGATGGCGGCGAGGCTCTCTTTAACCTGCTGCAAGTTCGCACGCTCGCGGCTTAGAGTGGCGGAAGTATCTGCATCCACACGGGTCTGCTCAAAGCCAAAGACGGTCACATCACGCTGCGCTGAGGCGAGCGCCTCGCGAACGGAGACAACTTGTGCGCTGGCTCGTTGCACGTCAATATCAGCCTGAATCCCGGTAGCCTTGGCGAACTTCAGGTCCGCCTCGGTGTTCACAATCTCTTTTTGCGCGATCTCCACGGCAAGCTTTGACTGCTTGAGCTTCACTTCGGCTGCAATAAATGCCTGGTCGGCCAGCTCGAACTCTCGTTGCGAGCGCAGGCCGTCTTTCAGAAGCTCCGCGAGGCGCTCCCGCTGGACACGGTTGACTTCTAGTCCCACTTTATCGGCCTCGACCGTTTGTTCAGCTTGCCTCTGACGATCTTGGGCCTGTGCGATGCGCTGCGTGGCCTGAGTGATGCGCTGCTCGGCTTGCTTCTGTGCGACGAGCCTAGTGGCCTCCAGCGCTTTTTGTGCGATCACGACATTTTGCCTTGCAACCGCGAGGCGGTTCTTTGCCTGACCCTGGCGCTCCGACGCCGCAGGAATCTGTGCACCACGTGAGCCATCAAGCGCGACAAGCTGCGCCTCTATCTCGGTGATGCGCCGCTCCCCCTCGGCCTTGCGCTGACGCTGTGCAGCAAGCTGTGCCTCAATGAGCTTGTCACGTCGCTGAGAGAGAAACCGCGACTCCGTGTCCTCAATCTCCGCTAAGAGCTGGCCTTTTTTTACCGTCTGGCCCTCCTGGACGCTCCAGAGAACCAGGCGCCCCCCGATCTGGGCATCTATGGTTTGCGGGCGATCCATCACCGAGAACACCCCGACTTTTCCGTTGCCGATCACGGTTTGTTGAAACGGAGTGAGCTTCAAAATGGTGCTGAGAATCACGACGATACTGAGGAGCGTGACCACGATGCGGCGCTTGCCGGGGCGCGTGGGAACCAGGCGCTGTGTGCGCTGATCCAGCTCTTTTTGCGAAGAAGAATGCGCCATCAGAGTGCTCCTCGTAGCATGCGGCTCAGTAGAGGGAAGAGGCGCACAAACTCGCTGCCAGGAGTGGCGGCTAGTTCCTGTGGGCTACCGCTCTCCGTGATCTTGCCCTCCGCGAGCACATAGATCTTGCTGGCGCGTGTCACGACCGGGCCCTCATGGGAGATATCAATGATTGTCCACGGGTTCTCAGGAGCGAAAAGTCCGTCTAGAATTGCTAGTGTCGTGTTTTCATCCAGGCCCGTAAAGGCTTCGTCGAAGATCAGCAGCTCCGGCTTGTCCACAATCGCACGGGCGATAAGAAGGCGCTGTGCCTGACCGCGCGAGAGGTTCCCCCCGCCGGGCACGAGTCGTGTCTGAAGCCCTTCAGGAAGCGCCGCGAGCTCGTCCACACACTGCGCCAGCTCGATTGCCCAGCGCACCTGCTCCGACGAGATAGACTGGCGGCCCATTCGAATATTGTCCTCAATGGTGCCCTCAAAGATCGCGTCCTCGTAGGACATGATATTTACTCTGTCTCGCAAGCAGCTCAGGGAAGCCCCACGTAGCTCCACACCGTTGATCTCGATCAGCCCAAAGCTCGCCTCCTCTAGGCCTCCCAGCAGCGAGGCCAGTGTAGACTTACCCGCGCCGCTTGCACCCACAAGGCTAATACGCTCGCCGGGTGCTAAGCTTAGGCTCAGGCCCGCGAGCACCTCGCGGCCTCCCGGGTAGGTAAAGTGGACATCATGCACTAGTACTTTTGCGCCCCCGTTCGGGGAGGCGGGAATGTCGTGGCCACCCTCACGCTCGGTCTCAAGATCCGTAAGATAGCCCGTTTTGTCGAGACCCGTGAGCAGATCATAGAGAGTCTCGGCCTGGCGTAGCAGCTTATCGGTGCCCTTGAGAACATTGGCGACAATAAGCTGTGAGGCAATGAGCTGCCCTAGTGTGAGCTCGCGCTGCACGACCAAGTAGCCCCCGATCGCCAGCACGCCCGCGCTTGCCAACGCAGTGAAGAGCTGGTTACCCGCCTCCTGTCGAAACGTTACCGTAAAATGCCGTCGCCGCTCCCGCAGCCACGCTCCCACCCGGTTCTCGGCGTGCGACAGGAGAAACTCTGGGGTTCCGTGCAGCTTGAAGCTCAGGCGGCAGCGTGCTAGCTCCTCCAGCCAGCCTGCCAGATGGTACTTCTCCGCTGATTCCGCGAGGCTGGTACGCAGGCCATTGATGCCCAGGGGAAAGATCACAAACCCAATTGTGAGCAAAACAAGGACATCAAAGCCCAGAAGGAGGCCACTCTTGTCGTAGAAGGCCAGCACGACCAGCCCGACCACGGCTTGAAGCGCGGCTGCAAGTCCATCGAGAAGAAGCTTCGCCAGAGATTTTTGCACCGTCAGCACATCGAAAAAACGGTTCGCCAGCTCCGGGGCATAGGTGCCGTAGAGGGCACGTGATGTGCTATGTATCAAATTGCGTGCAATTTTGAGCGCTGAGCGGGCAAAAAGCCGCTGCTGAAGGGTTTCCACCAAGGAGAGTTGCAGGAGCGAGAGCCATCCGGCAGCAAGCAGGCCCATCAAGACCAAAAGCGAAAGTACGACAAGAGGTTGCACCGTACTGGCCGCCACCGAGTTCACCAGTGACTGCACCGCTAGTGGCATGGCAAGCCCAAGCAGGCCCGTGACAACCGTATAGACCGCCAGTACCCCTAGATCGCTCTTATCCTCGCTGAGCAGTTTCAGCAAGCGCGCCATCGGTGTCGGGTGGTAAGAGTGTGGAGCAGCTATCGTCGGACCTCACTGAGGGGGAGTGCGGGAGGCGGCGCATCGAGATCCACACGGTCGTAGGCACGGGCATTTCGCCGCCCGACAAGCACGCTCTGACCCTGGTTCAGCGCTTCTATGGCCTCACGGCGGATTAGCTCGTCGAGCTCGCCCTCATCTAGCCACAAGCCCTTACACTGGGAACAAAAATCAATCGGAACCCCCTGGCGCTCTACGGCACGCATGGGGTTGCTACAGACGGGACAGTACATTCTATTTCTTTCCTTTAAAGGCTCATACTCGCAGCATGAAACGCGGCTCGTGCCTGTTCGTATTCTACTTGAATATCTATGAGGAGGCTTGCCGCCTCAGCGGTTGCCTGCTCGCGCTGATTGACCAGAAAAAGTGTTCCAAGTCCCGCTTGAAAGAGCTTCAGCTCGCCCTCTTCCACTTTCTTGGTCTTTGCATAACGCTCTTGCGCGGCGATGAAGCGTTCTTGGCTGCGCTGGATCGCGTTGTTGGCATCGCGCACTTCTAGCTCGATAGTGCGCTGCAGAAGCTCCGCCTCGCGTGTGAACTTTTGCTCCTTCTGGAGCGCCTCTTCCCGACGGCCTCTTGCATCGTTCTGGTAGAGCGGGATTGAGGCCGTGACCCCGAACTTATAAGCTCCGCCGACGCTTTTACTGCCAAAGTCCGCGCTGGGCGAGACGACAAGATCCACTGCGGGCCGCAGATCGTTCTGTGCGAGCCTGCCCTCAAGGCGAATGCTCTCGGTTTGTAGGGCGATAAGCTGAAGCTCGGGGCGCAGGTCTCGTGCACGCTGAAGCGCCTCTGTGAGCGCACTTTGTGCCAGAAGCTCTGGCTGACGAAGCGGGGCAGGGGAGAGCCTAAAGAGATCGGTGCCGTCCCAGGTGAACTTGCTGAGCTTGAGTGTGGCTTTATCCAGATCCCGCTGCGCCTTGATAAAGTTGGCCCGCCGCCGTTCGACCTCTGCCTCCGCTTCGGTAAGCGTAATGGCGGCCTGTAAGCCCTTGTCGAACTCTTTCTGAAGCCCTGTCGCCCGGAAAATCCCGACGTCAAGAAGCTTCTGCGCTATCAGTAGCTTCTGCACAGCCCCAGACCACTCAAAGTAAGCGAGTGAGGCCTCTAGGAGAGTATTTTGTCGCAGACCCGCTAAGTTGAGGGTTGCGGCGGGCTCGGCGAGGCGCGCCTGCGCAAGGCCGATAAACTTTTCGTTGATCCCCCCTCCCCGAGCCAGAGGAAGTTTGGCATAAAGAAAATAGCTGCCATCGCTGCCCGTCGCCGAGTCAGGCGACTTCACGCCACCCGCATTCCAGTTCCGCCCCGTTGCCAGCTTTAGGCCCTGTGGGGTCGCCACTTCGATTCCGATCTCATTGCTCACCCCTGCCGATGCTTTACCGCGTGTTGAGGCGCTGTTGTAGCGTAGCGACTCGGTGCCTAGTGTTACCTGAGGGTCGAAG
>JANNDD010000570.1:0-3056 GCA_031387365.1 Armatimonas sp.
AACGCTTGTTGTGAATTGGTACGGTTTGACACGGTTTGACACGAGGGATTAAAATCCCTCGCTGCGGGTCGGCTCCGCCGATGTCCTTCGGACAAGAGAAGCGATCCTTCGGACAAGAGAACGCGTTTGCCTGCCTCATTCGTCCATTTTGCTTTCGGTTTCCCCGTCCGGAGGACGCGCCGAAGGCGTTTGTAGCGAGGGATTATAATCCCTCGAACGGTGACGGCACAGCGAAAACGTAATTCACAACAAGCGTTTCAATCGGCGTCTGCAGTGGCTTCGTTCCTCAGCCGCAAAGCCCGTGCCGGGCTACCGAGTTTATTCCCTAGCCCGGCACGGGCTTTGCGGCACGCAGTGCCATTGCAGACGCCCAATTTCATTGGGCGGATCGAGCGGCGTGCCAGCTCTGCCAGGTGCCAAGAGGGCGCTGGTGCGGTCCAATCCAGCCTTGTAGCTTTCGGCGTTGCTCGCCTTCAGGGAGCTTCTGGCAAAGCCGGTGCAGCTCGGCATTGGCATCTTCCGAGAGATCGCAGAGCGCGTCGGTATCTAGCTTGCCGGTTTTCTCCCAGCGCTGGGCGTTGCGCCGCGCCACATAGGCATCGGGGTTGAGCAGATCCAGACTCGCTGCGAAGCCTAGGGCGCAGACGAGGCCCCCGATGGCGAAGCGCGATGACCACGGGCGTGACCAGAGCGTGACGATCAGCCAGAGCAGCGCCACGCCCAGCCAGAGGATAAACACGTCCACGTGTAGCCGGGTCTGGGTGGAACCGTAGGCCGCTTCATAGGCCGCCATCCGGTTCCAGGCGGAGCTGAGTAATACCAGTGTTTCGAGAACGATCACCGTGGAAAGCCCCGAGAAACCTGTGGCTTGCTTCCCAGTGCGCCGGGTGAGTGCTTGCAGGCCAAGAATCAGCGCCAGAGTGAGCACGGCTACTGTCACCAGCTCCGCAAAGCCACGCCGGGCGTACTCCGCGTAGGTCAGACCTGGCACCGAGAGAACCCGTGCCGCGCCGCCAAATAGATAGGTCAACTGGATAGAGAGAAACGCCCCAAAGACTAGTGCAACGCTGGAGAGTACCGTCATTGCCTCGACAAAGCCCAGGGGCAGCTCCTCAGGAGCCTTGGGAGAGGTGCTCAGCCGTCGGGATGTCAGTGCCAGAGTCAGGCCCCCAACGGTGAGCCACGTGATCAGCAACACACAAAAGACGCGGCCTGCTTGCTCCTGCCAGCGCTCCGGCTGTAACCAGCGCGTGAGTTCTGTTACGTAGCTTGCGAAGAGCGCATCGGCGGAGGCGAGGAGGGGAACCAGGACGATCAAGACGGGTAGCGAGAGCAGCAACCCCCGCATCAGCGGCCCTAAACTGCGGCGCTTCTCGGCGCTCTGGAGTATTTTGGCTACCTCGGCGACGCTCGGGGTAGCACGGTGCAGAGTTGCTCCCAACAACGAAAAAGGGGCTCCTAATAGCTCCCCTAGCCGGAGCTCGCGAAGCTGGCCGGGGAGTGCAAAGCGGGCCATGAGTGCCAGCAAAAAAACACAGGCAGTCGCATTTAGCCCGGTGACAAACTCGCTGCTGCGCACGCTTAGCATCACCGCGAAGAAAGCATACCCTCCCAGAAGCGGCCCGAGACTCGCCCAGGCGGGGCGGATGCCGTTGTGTCGCAAAAGAGCGAGAAGCGCCAGCGGGAGCGCTCCTAAAAACAGTGTCCAGCCCAGCCCTAGCTGCTGTTTATAGAGAAGCCAGTCCGCTAGGGCACCTAGCACCAGCCCCACCACCAGAAGTGAACCCGCGCGCGGCAGGTTTTTCTCATCATTCATTTTGTTTTCCCTAAATAAAGAACTTTGTTTGACAAAGTATTTACGGAAAGAAACTACTGAGTGTTCCCCGAAATGGAAAAATGATTAACAGAGTGTGCGCAGGCGCTCGGTGTTCTGGACGATCAGTGTTGTGCCATCGCGGCGGAGAATCCCCATCTGCTTGAGGCGGGAGAGCCGTCGGTTGACGGTTTCCCGGGTGGCACCGATGCGCTGGGCAAGGCGACCATCGGAGAGGCCATCGAGGCGGATGTGGCCTCGTGTGTCGGGTGTCCCCGCTTCGGCACTCTCTAGGAGGCAAGCCGCCAGACGCGCGAGGACATCGCGTGTCTCACTGGAGACCATGCGGTCCGAGGCTTCTCGTAGGCGTGACGAGAGTGTGCGGATGATTGCCCAGGACACTTGCGGGTGGGTTTCCAAAAAGAAGAGTAACTCACGACGGTCCAGCATTAAGAGATCGCACGCTGTGTCCGTGAGGGCATCTGCGGAGCGGGGTAAGTCATCAAAGAGCGAGAGCTCGCCAAAGTGGTCGCCGGGGCCACGGCGTGCGACATGAACGATGCTCCCATCGGGTGTCTCACGCTGGATATTGACGTGGCCCGAGAGAATTAAGTAGAGCGTCTGCCCCGCATCTCCCTCATGAAAGAGTGCCTCCCGTGGTGGAAAGAGCCGGCGACGGCAGCGCAGGGCCAAGGGGGCGAGCTCGGTATCCGCTAGACCAGAGAACAGAGGGATGCGCCGCAGCATCCCCTCGATTACACCAGACATTTGGAGCTACTCTTCGTCACCGTCGCCGCTCGACGAGGCACCGCCCTCTTTTTCGCCGCCTGTGTCTGGCTTGGTTTCGCCGCCACCGGAGTCACCCGTGGACGCACCAGGTTCCATGGTATCTTCCGACCCCGCCCCCTTGGAGAACCAGATCTTCACGGTAGAGCCCGGAAGAAGCTTACTCCCCGAGCCGGGGGACTGTTTGACCACCTGATCTGCCGGAGCTTTGCTCGAAACCTCACTCTTGACCACATGAAAGCCTGCGTCAATGAGGGTCTGTTCTGCGGAGGAGATGTCATCCCCAACTACTTTGGGAATCAGGATCTTGCTACTGATACCCCCCCCACTGGAGGCGTTTGTGCCACCACTGCTGGAGGATCTCCCATTGTTGGATTTACCTGAGCCCGACTTGCTACCCGACTTCCCATTTTTCTTTGTGTCTGCGCTCGACTTGGGAGCAAGAGCCACTTTGGCG
>JANNDD010000625.1:0-1546 GCA_031387365.1 Armatimonas sp.
GACGCTTGAGGAGAAGCTCAAGAACCTGCCTACCAACCCTGGCTGCTACCTCTACAAAGATCTGGAGGGGCAGATTATCTATGTCGGGAAGGCGATTAATTTAAGAAACCGGGTGCGCTCGTACTTTCAGAAATCGGCCAACCACACGCCCAAGACGCGGCGGCTGGTGTCGCATATCGTGGACATGGACTGGGTGCTCACGGACACGGAGCTGGAGGCGCTGATCCTTGAGTGCAATCTGATTAAGAAGCACCAGCCGAAGTACAATGTGCGGCTCAGAGATGACAAGCAGTACCCCTATCTCATGCTCACGACCAGCGAGCCGTTTCCGAGGGTCTTGATCACGCGGCGGGTGAAGCAAGGTGATGGGAATAAGTACTTTGGGCCCTACACGAACGGCGCGGCGGTGCGCGAGTCCGTGGATCTGATCTATAGAGTCTTTCCACTGGTGACGTGCAAGAAAGAGTGGACCAATAAGAAAGAGCAGAAGCCGTGCCTGTACCACCACATGGGCCGCTGCCCCGAAGCGCCGTGTGCAGGGCTCGCGGATAAAGAGCGCTACGCCCAGACGGTGAAAGACACGGAGGTTTTTCTCCAGGGACGGCAGGATAGCCTTGCGAAGAATCTTCAAGCCAAGATGGAGACCGCCGCCGAAAACTTAGAGTTTGAGCGCGCGGCCAAGCTGCGCGATCAATTAGTGGCGATTAACACGATTGTCGAGCGGCAGAAAGTCGTCAGCACCACCACGGGCGATCAGGATGTGATGGCGGTGGTCGCGGACGAAACCGGAGCCGCCGTGCAGATGTTTTTCATACGCGGCGGCAAGCTCATCGGCCAGGAACACTTCTTACTCGACGGCGCAGAAGACGGCGTGGCGGAGGCGACCGGCGAGTTTCTCAAGCGCTACTATCAGGATGCCAGCTACGTCCCCAGTGAGATCCTTCTGCCCGCACACGTCGAGGAGCTGGAGATTATTGAGAGCTGGCTGCGGCAGAAACGCGGCGCGAAGGTGACGATCTCCGTGCCCGAGCGTGGGGAGAAAAAGCGCCTGATGGAGCTAGCGTCTGCCAATGCCGAGCAGGCACTCACGCAGCTGAGGGCGGCCTCAGCGGCGGAGCAATCGCGCATTGACAGTGCGCTGCGTGAGCTGGCAGTGGCGCTGGGAATGCCCAATAACCCGCTCACGCGGATCGAGGCCTACGACAACTCCAATATTCAGGGCCGCCATGCCGTGGGGGGAATGGTGGTCTTTGAGCGCGGCAAGCCCAAGAAGAGCGAGTACCGCAGATTCAAGATCGCGAGCCTACCGGACAACACGCCCAACGACTTCGCGATGATGTTTGAGGTGCTCACGCGCCGCTTTGCGCAGATGGCCGAGGGCAATACCAAGTTCACCCAGCGCCCTGACTTGATCATCGTGGACGGCGGCAAGGGCCAGCTCTCTGCGGCGCAAGACGCCATGAAGCAGTTCGGCTACGACTTTCCCATGATCGGCCTTGCCAAACAGTACGAGCAGGTCTTTCTGCCCGGTGCCCACGAGCCCATC
>JANNDD010000656.1:0-3013 GCA_031387365.1 Armatimonas sp.
CTTTGGCGTTTCTGAATGGGGCGGATCTGAGTAAGGCGAATCTGACTAAGGCGAATCTGACTGAGGCGGATCTGCCTAAGGCGAATCTGACTGGGACGGATCTGACTGGGGCGGATCTGACTAGGGCGGATCTGACTGAGGCGAATCTGACTGGGGCGAAGCTGATTGGGGCGAATCTGCGTGATACGGAAATGGGTGGGGCGAAGCTGATTGGGGTGGATCTGACCAAGTTGAATCTGACCAAGGGGCGGCTGTCTGGGGCGATTCTGACCAAGGTGAATCTGAGTGGGACGGATCTGACTGGGGCGAATCTGCAACGGGCGGATCTGCGTGGGGCGAATCTGACCAAGGTGAATCTGAGTGGGGCGTATCTTAGTAGGGCGAATCTGACTGGGGCGGATCTGCGTGGGGCGAATCTGCGTGGGGCGTTTCTGACAGAGGCGAATCTGACTGGCATCATTAAAGACAAGGATACCAAGGGGCTGTAGTTCGCCCAGTCCCTAGTCCTCGTCCACATACCACACGGGCGGAAGGGACAGCACTCCGCGCTGTCCCTACCCTTTGGTTGCGCTACTTCCTGCGACGTGCTACTTACTTCCTGCGATGCGCTACGATGCCGCCGATCACGCCCAGGGCAAGCAGGGCGAGAGTGCCGGGTTCGGGAGCAGCAGAGCCGGAGGAGGAAGTCATCTGGAGGCAAGTGAGATATTTTCACGCATAATTCACCATTAGTGGCAAGGTTGCTTTATACTTCCGGTATCGACTGCCGTCGCCCTGTGCATGAAAATTGCCCATCACCCTTCCTCTCGGGTGGGTACCCGGCGCACCAGTCGAACGTGAACGTGGCGCAACGGTTTGCAGACGGGGATAGGTTTGCTATCGACCAGAAAGAGATTTCCATCCCCAGCGCCGGTCAGTGCGATTTTCATCATCAGCATTCCCATGAAGGGGGCAAGTGCGTGATTTAAACACACTGGGTCACGGAGTCTTATTCGCGGCCAGAACGGTTAAGGGCAGATCCAGCCGGTTTTCACTTGCCATAATGCGCAGGTCGAACTCGTAAGCTCTATCCACGTCGAATCGGTCAAACTCTTGAGCGAAGGCGAGTAAGGGATCGGTTTTAGTGTCCTTGAGGCTAACTCCGATCGGCTCGGCACGCAACCCCAGAAGGCTAATCCGTGTGTCACCTGCTGGGAGGTTCGCTGCGAGGGTCATCGTGCCCGTAAAAATCCCAGGGTTTCCCTCCTTAGCCTTAAGTTCGATCACGGTTCTCTTATTGTCCTCCCGGGCGAAGATGCGGATCTTCAGGGGCACCATTGCTGCTGTCATTGGCATTGCAGTGGGGGTGAGGAGCTTGACAGACAGAGTCACCGTCGCTCCCGCAACGGCTACGGAGGGCTCGACTTTACCATCGGCTAGGAGGACAGCGCCGTTTTCTACCTCACTTACTTTCTTAGCTTCCGTCGTGGGTGCGAGCTTGACAGTCTCAAGCCAAGCCTCGACTCCGCGCGCCGTGGACTCCAGCCAGTAGGCACCGACCTTATCTTTGAGGTCCTTGAATCCCGGAGCCACCACTAAAAGAAAGACCTCCCCGGGTACCATCGTGCTGCGTTTTTCCTTCGGAGTTGACTGACGCTCACCTAGGAGGGTCTTTGCCATATTTTCACGCAGCTTGCTAGTCGTCTGATCCGTGGCGATTTTCCCGACTGTCGCGACAACTTGCGCAGTGAGCGGTGCGGGATTGGCGGTCACGGAGGAGATAATTCCTGCCTTCGCCATCCCTACCGGATCAACCTGCTTAACGGCACCAACCACGACTTTGACAGGCAACGTGACCACTTGGCCTGCCCCACGGACAACCTTCTCCAGGAATCCGCGGTGGCGTGAGGGACGAAGCTGTAGAGCACTCAGCGTATCTGTCCTTAGAGCGTACTTACCCTCAGCATCCGTCTTTGCCCAGGCGAGGATCTTCCCTGCCTTGTCTTGGAGTGCGACCGTCACATTGGCGAGCGGTTTACCCGAGAGCGAGTCCAAGACGCTGCCAGAGAGAGTGTCCCGTACACCGTCAGGCACGGCGATCGAAGCAATAAGACAAACTAAAGGAGTGAGAATCGTCATTACTTGTTTCCTAAGCTACTAGTCTTATACAAACCACTACTCTTATACAGATTTCTTCTCAAGGTTGCCTCTGTTTTCGTCTGAACTACCATCAAGCGCAGCCAGCACTTCCCGGCATCGAGTTGGGCATGGTCGCTAAACTCAAGAAAGTCGGAAGCTTTCACGTACCGCCTTCCTGAACTTTGCTTGACCTGCGCGAGCGATGGGTTTCTGGGACAGGTGTCCTGTGCCCACTCCGGGACGCTTCGCCCGTGCTCTGCGGGGTGCGGTCATGCTCGATTTTGATAAACTTGTGGGGGTGAGCCCCAGAGTTCGTCGAAAAGCATCGGTTCATGAGCACTTGCCCAAGGGAATCTTGGGGCATCGCCGCCAGCGACGACAAACCAAGATCCCCTCAGTTACCGGAAACTAGAGTTAGATGCAATCCACCTGGGAGGGCTGATGAAGTGTTTACCTGAAACAAAATCCTGGCGTATACTACCAGTCCTTGATTCCCAGTAGCCCGGCCACCGTCGCTGTGCAGATCGCGGACGCGGGCAGCTCCGGCCTCACCCGCTGGAACTTCACCAGCGCCAGGCCAGACTTGCAGCCAAACTGCCCGTCAGCAGCTCCGGCAAGCAAGCCGCGATCTATCAGGGCTTGCTGCACCGCCTTTGCTCTATCCCCGCGGCTCCCGATCATCACAGCGGGCTCTTCTGTCGTCGTCAGATGCACCCAGTTGGAAGAGGGGAGCAGCAAGTAGCGGTAGAGCGTGAGGTTGGCCGCATAGCCCCGCTCTTTGAAGCGCTTCCAGGGGCCTTCTGCGGGTTTACCTGCCACGACCTGGCACCCCGCAGCCGAGAATCCTTCGTCCCCCCATGCAGCGTGGATATTGTCGCAGGGTGCATCAATCCCG
>JANNDD010000702.1:0-3455 GCA_031387365.1 Armatimonas sp.
TTCCAGGACGGACTTGAGACTTGCCGTACTCGCCAGCTTCTCCTCGGGTGTCCATGCCTCCGCAGGAGTCCCGCCCCAGTCCGACGAGATCAGGCCAATAGGAACCCCAAGCTTCTCACTGAGCATCCGTCCGAAGTAGTAGCCCACGGCGGAGAAGCCCGGTACACTCTCGGGAGTCGCCGCGCTCCAGGGAAGTTGCACCTCGACATCCTGCTTGGGGCTATCGGAGCGTGTGTTCTTAACCATGAACAGGCGAACCGTCGGGTTGGCGGACTTGGCGATATCCCCCTCGGACTGAAACGAAGTCTTGAGTGTTAGCTCCATGTTGCTCTGCCCTGAGCACACCCAAACCTCACCCACCAGAATATCCTTGAACTCGATCCGGTTCTTCCCCGAGATGCTCAAAGGAAACGGGCCACCGGCAGTGCGCGTCCCCTTGAGAGTCACTTCCCACTTCCCATTTTTAGTTGTCGTGGTTTTCTTCTGCCCGAGGAACTCAACACTCACTTGCTCGCCCTCATCAGCCCAGCCCCAGAACTTCAGGGGAGCGCTGCGCTGGAGCACCATGCCCTCATTGAGAATCGCGGGCAACTTAACATCAGCGTGGGCAGTAGCAGCAATCGCGACACTGGCCGCGAGAATAAGCATTCTTTTCATGAAGGAACGTTCGGCAAAGTACGAGTTTTTTCCTGCCGGTGAAGCCAGCCCTAGCAGAACCCACCCGTCTACTCGCGCAGCTCGCATCCCCCCTCCCTCTACGAAGGAGGGTTAAGGTGGATTTTCTGCCTCCCCCTTCTCTGTCCCTTCCTTGGGACAGGGAAGGGGGCCGGGGGGATGGGTTCGGGATTTCAGCCAGTCTTCGGCGAGGATCACCGCGACAAGGTCGTCGTAGGGCTGTGTGAGTGGGAGAAAGCGCTGCCACCAGGGACGGCTCTTGCGCAGGCGCTCGCGGGCGCGCTGGCTGGTGTAGGCTTCGGCGACGAGAACGGCCTCGGGGAGCAACGCAGTGATGTGCTTGCTCTGGGTGCCATCGCCCAGCACAATATGAGTGGGAGAAAACTGGGTACGAAGCTCAGCTATACGGTCGGGAAGTTGCGCGGTGAGGGTAATTTCCTGGTGAAGCGTTCGGCCCGGCTCGACCACGGCCACACCGCACTTGGCACTTCCCGGGTCTATTGCCAGCACTCTTATTTTTATCTGGCTCACCGGAGGCCCGGAGGAATCGTGACAATCGGAGGTTCCAAGGGCTTGACCTCAAACTCAAGCGCCACGGGATCGGCGGCGCGCAGGTCTTTAGCCGCACGAACTGTCACGCGGGCGCGGGCATGGATCGCTCGCACGGAGTCGAGCGCCTTGAGCAAGGTATCCATGCTGGTCTCCCCTACGCTCTGCTGCCCCAGCTCCCCGATGGGAATTGTCCCCGCATCGAGGAGCTTCTTGCGCACTTCACCGCGCAGGAAATTATAGAGCCGATCCGCAATCTCAGCACCAGGCTTATTCCCGTCCAGAGTGAGCTCTCCAAGCGACTGTCCGGCGGTAAGGATCAGCGGGTTGCGCCAGGTACGGATGTCCACGGGCACCGGCTCCCCCACGACGGCATTGCCCAGCGCTGTCACCACCACCACGACTTCCTCTTTGGACTTGCTGATATTTAGGGCAGCGGTATGGATCGCGGAAACCTCATCTAGGGTCTGGAGCTTGCCACTATCATCGGCGATACGGCGATCCGGAATCCAGACCGAGCGAATCGCGCCGGGTGCGGTTCGTGCGCCACGGCGCTCTGCCTGGCGGGAAGCCGTAGTCAGCAAGCCCTCTAAAATATTGTGAACCTTCCACTCATTTCCAGTTGCCACAGAAAGGCGGGCCACTTCCTCTCCCACACGGTAGCTGATCTGCCCATTGCGAAGAGCAACCGTGATCTTAAACACGTCATTGACGGACTCCTGGGCTTCGTCGCGACGCTTCTCCAGCTCCTTGCGCTGCTTCTCCAGTTGCTCTAGTTCTGTTGCCAGGCGTGCCACTTCTTGTTTTTGAAGTGCGGCCTGTCCCTCCTGCATCTCCAGTGTTCGCTGCTGCTCACTCAGCCGCTGTGTCTGCTCCGTCACTCGGCCACCGAGCTTTTCCAGCTCGCTTCTTTGCCCTTCCAATCGGCGTTTTTGCTCTTGAACCACTAGGTTAAACTCACTCGTCGCACGGTCAGCGAGGATCTGGGCTCTTTTGGCTTCTCCCCGCGCCGTTGCCAGCCGACCTTCGACGAGTTTTGCCGCAGCTTCAGCGCGCTCACGACGGAGCCGGGCATCGTCCACCGCACTGCGTGCCAGAGTCACCTGCCGCTGCGCCGCTTCGAGTGAGCCCTGTGTCCGCCCCAAGTGGCCTTTCTCAGCCGTGAGGGCGGCCTCCGCCTGAGCAAGTGACTTCGTTGCGGTGACGAACTTCCCTTCCGCTTCGGTGCGCCGTCGGGCCGCTTCATCGCGCGCTTTCTCGGTTTTCTGGCGCTCCTGCTCGGCCCGTGTGGCGTCACTCTGTAGAAGACGAACACGCTGGCCACTCTGACGAATCTGCTCACTGAGCTGCTCATTCTCGCGACGGAGCTGACTGCCACGCTGCACCACATCCCGAAAGCTCTCCGACGAGAGAAACATTGCTCCAAAAGACGCGGCAGTGATACCTACCCCGGAGAGAATGGTGATGAGCGTGGCGGTATGTCGAGGTCTCAGCCCGAAAAGGGAGTGGCGACGTTTACCAATGACGTGGCCGATCTTGTCCCCTGCCCAGGCAATAAAGCCTGAAACTGGTACCAGGAGCGCAAAAAAGAGCAGTGTCGTGTTCACGATATTTCTAGTTTACCGCGCCCTTCTGCGCGACCCGCCAGATCAGCCAGATTCCCAGCCCAATTCCTACCCCATTGGGAATCTGACAGGCCGCCAGCGCAGGCAGCCCCCCGCCTTTGCCGATCGCCTGAAAGATCTGAACCGTCGTCCAATAAACAAACGTCACGAGCACCGAGAGACCAAAACCAAGCCCCTTGCCCGAGCGGGTTCGCTGGACTCCCAGCGGTGCCCCGACCATGGCAAAGACGAGCGCCGCCAGCGGAAACGAGACACGCCCCTGCGCCTCGATCTCCGCCTCACGCGCCGCCGCATGATCCCCTTCCGCGTGGCGCAGGCGTGCCCGCTGTGCAAGCAGTGCCGTGGAGAGCTCCGTGACCCGGCCCTCCAGGCTCTCCAGGTCCTTGGGAGCGCCCAGCTCCACCTCGCGCAGCTTAACACTATCGCTCGTCATCACCTGAAGCGTGCTCTTATCCGCAATCCACAGCTCGCCCTTCTTATCTTCGGTTAGCACCCACGAGCGTGTCCCGATCTTCCAGTCCGCCCGCCGTGCTCCCACCGCCGCCGTGGGTAGGCCCTTGTCGTAAGTTGCGATTCGGCGATTACCTATATTGACGGTGACGAAGG
>JANNDD010000717.1:0-1332 GCA_031387365.1 Armatimonas sp.
TTCGCCGTTGCCTCAGGAGTTGGTGTGCGCCGATCCGTCGTTGCGGCCACCACACTCTCCAGCCACGCCCGAGCCGCTGAGGAGCTTCCAAATAGCTCCATCAGCCGCGCCTCCCGCTCTGGGGTAAGTTCAATGGTAATGCTCATGTCAATATTTTACGCCATCGGGTGGCGGTTGTAGGCGGCGTAGCGGCCCGTGACATGGTGCTCTAGCTGGCGCTCGATGTCGGAGAGCAGCGACGAGGCTCCGATTCGATAGCGGTCGGGTTTGGTCCACTCCACGCCGAGCTCCTCTTTCATGAGAATCAGGCCATCAAGGGATTGTTTGGCGGTGCGGATTCCCCCGGCGGGCTTGAAGCCGACCACAAAGCCGGTGCGCTCAAAATAGTCGCGGATCTGGCGGGCCATGATGAGGCTGTTGCCCAGAGTCGCGTTGGTGGGCTCCTTGC
The DNA here is from genome assembly GCA_031387365.1 of Armatimonas sp. Lineage (GTDB taxonomy): Bacteria > Armatimonadota > Armatimonadia > Armatimonadales > Armatimonadaceae > Armatimonas. The sequence goes on from JANNDD010000717.1 coordinate 449, forward strand.
CGGTGCTGGTCTTGATGAAGTCCGCGCCCGCCATCATGCACACCAGGCTGGCCCGCGCGACATTGGTGAGCGTGCCTAGCTCGCCCGTGGCGAGAATGGTCTTGAGATGCGCGTCGCCGCAGGCATCGCGAAAGGCGCGTACTTCGTCGTAGATGCCTTGCCAGTCGCCGAGGAGCACTTTGCGGCGGGAGAGCACGATGTCTATTTCTTGCGCCCCGGCTTTCACGGACTCGCGTATTTCTGCAACGCGCAGCGCAAATGGGGAGAGTCCGGCGGGGAAGCCGGTGGAGACGGCGGCGACGGGAATGCCCGAACCGGCGAGGGCCTCGACGGCGGGAGCGATCATGTCGTGGTAGACACAGACGGCACCGACCGTGATCTTGGGCATCTCCAGCGCGTCTAAAATATCCTGACGCACGGGCTGGCGGGCCTTGGCGCAGAGGCGGCGCACATTACTGGGCGTGTCATCGCCCGCGAGCGTCGTGAGGTCCATGCAGGTGATGGCCCGCAGGAGCCACGCAGCCTGCCAGTCTTTCTTGACGCTACGGCGGCCTGGGAGAGACGCCACGCGCCGCTCGACCGCAGGACGGTTTACGCGGGTCTCCGCGACCCACTCTAAGTCTAGCGGGGCTCCGGGGTTACGATTTTCCATCCCACTCACTCCAAAGACGATGCGCGTAGGCCGCCGACGGTGAGGTTGCAGCGCAGGCGATCATCATCCCGATCTCATCGGGGAGGAACTCACGTAGGGCCTTTGCCGACTCTTCGTCGTCCACGGGCAGAAGCAGCGCATTGGCCCCACACTCCACGGCGAGGCGTGCCAGCGACTGGCGCTCTAGCGGTTTGAGGCTCTCCCAAGGCAGCCAGAGTGTCACTTCGGCACC
>JANNDD010000765.1:0-1619 GCA_031387365.1 Armatimonas sp.
ATAGCTCTCCTCAACACCGCCGGGCTTTACCTGGAAGAACATGATCTTGAGCTCCGTTATGTTCTCGTTGGTCGTCAACAAATTCATGAACGACGCTGACCCGGTGCCCGCCCGTCGGGTGATCACAATCGGCTTGTGCTGGCGCTTCCCGGTGGGCAGACCGCTTGCAGAATCGCGGGGGCTGATAATCTCATGGCGGTAGCTGTAAAGCTGAAACCATTGCTCACGGCCTCTTTGCACCACCTCACCTTTGATTTGGCCTTGTTTCTGCCCCTTGATGGACGCGATATACGCCGGCATGGGTTGAGGCGTCTGAGCGCGGCCAATGGACGGAGTGAAGAGGCACAGAGCCATAGCGACGAGAACTGTGAGCGAGAGGAATACGTTTTTCATGAGATAATTGTATCCTAATCACACAGCAGAAACTCTCTGGCGGGATTTTGCAAACTACGTTAACATAATAGCCACTAGGAGTATTTTCAAAGATGGCATTTAGCAAAGATAGCGCGGGGAACTGGACCCCAGCAACGACGACGTATGCACTGGGCGAGGCGTTCGCGGCAGGTGTTTGGAACATGGGGCCGGGCGGCGGACGATTCGCCCCGATCATGCGACCGGCACTCTCGTTAGAAGAGACACTGACCAAACTCAAAGCGGCGGGCTGCTCACACGTCGAGTTTCATGATACCGAGGCCGAGCCTGAGGACGCGGTAGACATTAAGAAAGCCGTGGACAACGCCGGGATGAAAGTGGCGATGTGTACCGCGAACTTATTCAAGCGCGGCCCCGAGTTTGCGATTGGTAACTTTGGCGCCCCCGTCGCGGCCACGCGTGCTGAGGCGATTCGCCGCACAAAAAACTACATCACCACCGGTATCGAGGTATTCCAGAGCGAGATCTATGTTTATTGGAACAGCTCCAATGGCTTTGGTGGCCCTCTGATGGTCAACTACGCCGACTGCTACCGCCAGACCGCCGAGAGCCTGAGTGAAGTCGTCCAGTGGATGCTCGACACCTACGGCCCGGAGCGCGCCCTGCCGATTGCCATAGAGCCCAAGCCCAACGAGCCCGCCAACTGGGCCGTCCCTGCCGATGCGGGTGAGACGCTGGCGATTATCTCGATGATGCCCGCACATCTTCAGCCCTTTGTCGGAACCAACCTCGAAGTGTGTCACTCCACGATGGCGGGCAAGCGCTATGCCGCCGAGCTGGGTTTAGTGGCGGCGGCCAAGAAGGCGTTCTATGTCCACCTGAACAGCGGCTCGGGTCTGAAGTTCGACGAAGACCTGGCGTTTGGCGACAACGACTTTGGCATGGCGGTGGAGACGGTCTACACGATGCAGGAGATCGGCTACAGCGCTGTTGTCGGGATTGACTGCCAGCCGCTCAATACGGACACGCCCGAGCAGCAGAACGCCTCGGTAGCCCGCTCGGTGCGCAACTTCAACCGCGCACTGGAGATCTGCAACACGCGCATCAATGCCGACGAGCTCAACGCGCTACGTGCGATTGGCGATCGTGCGGGCCTTTCCGACCTGTTCGCCCGCGCGGTGAGCGGACTGGCGTAACGCGGAACCGATGAACACGGGCGGATAGAGACGGGCGGCTAAAGCGGCCCG
>JANNDD010000775.1:0-6543 GCA_031387365.1 Armatimonas sp.
GCTGGCTTGTTTTCGCAACGTGGCAATGAACCTGATACGCCTAGCAGGTCATACTTGTATCGCTGCTGCTACTCGAATGTTTGCCGCTTGTCCTGAACGTGGCATTGAATTAATCAACATTCCGAGAACTGAATGACCGTGGACATCGGCGCAACCGAACCGAAGCGAGGAATTTTAATCCCTCGACACTTCACGACCCAGCAGCACTCAGCTCCCGCGTCGCAAGCTCGGCCAGTGTCGCGGCTTCCCCGACGGGCACACTGCTACGGATGCGAACCTCTTTGCCTGATAGCGTGATCCGGAGCATGAACATGTAGAGAAACCGGTCGCTGGCTAGCGCACAGGCCGTGGTGAGCAGGTCGGGGTTGAGGCGACGAAACTGTAGCTCGCAGAGGAGCTCACGGCGCGTGGGAAAGTGATCGCAGGCATCATTCACCTGCGCACAGCTCTCGAGATCATCCTTGCGGCAGAGCACCACGGTTCCCCCCTGGCCAATCGTGGGCATCACCAGCTCCGGCGCAAAGATCTCCGTAGCGGCCTCGGTCAGCCCCAGGCGAGAGAGATCGGCGTAGGCCGCAACCACTGCCACCACCTTGCCCTCATCCAGCGCCGTAAGCTGGTCTTCGAGCGAGCCCTCCAACACGACACCTTGCAGATCGGGCCGTAGCAGCGCAAGCTGCGCTCGCTGAAGTGCGGTGCCGATACCAACCCGTGCGCCTTCGGGGAGGTGCTCCAGTGTCCCGATGCCTGGTGCGACCAGCGCCTCGCGAACATCGCCGCGCTCACAGAACGCGGCGGGTTCCAAGTCCGCGCAGAGATTCTCGGCGGAGACCACGGCGGCATCTGCCTCGCCCGAGCGAACGGCGGCGGCGGGATCAGGGCAGGTGAGTACTGTCGCGCCCCCTAAAAGTTCCCCCACCCAGGCCGCACGCCACGCCCCGAGGGCGTCGTTAGAAACGGCAATGGTCATTTCGTTTTAGGCCGTGCCCGCCAGCGCTCGTAGAGGCTGGACTGCTTGCTCACCAGATTTACAGGAGTGCCCGCCACAAACGCCTGCCGAACTTGTGTCATCACTTCCAGAATATCCCCGTTGGTGACAATTAGGTTTGCATCTTTCCCCGGTTCAATGCTTCCTAGGCGACTGCCCGATCCGAGAATCTGCGCCGCTCCCAGCGTGATGGACTTCAGCGCCTCTTCTCGGCTTAGGCCAAACGCCGCCGCCATCGCCGCGTGCTGGGCCAGGTTGCGTACTTTCTGCGAGTCGCCGCCGGTGGTGAGGGCGAACTTCACCCCCGCTTTGGCGAGCCGAGCAGGAAGCGTAAAGGCATCGTCGTAGGGGGCGTCTTGGCGACGCGGTAATGCCAGCGTGGGCCCGAGGAGTACCGGGACATTCTCTTTGACCAGAAGCTCGGTGCACTCATCCGCCTGGCTCCCCCCGACAATCACCAGAGGAAAACCTTCTTTTTTCGCCCAGCGCACCGCCGTCTCAATCTCCTGCTTACTGTTCGCGTTGACAAAGAGCGGCACTTTCCCTTCCAGCACAGGAAGCATCGCCTCAAACTTCAGGTCGCGCGGGGTCTTGGAGTTGGCGTTTCGGGCTACTTGGTAGCGCCGGGCCTCTTCCAGGAAATCGGCGACGGCTTGAAGTGGATCGGCGGCGGGTGCTGCGCCTGGTACTGCGGCAGCACCTTGGCCACGACGACCCGCAAACGGCGGCTGCACGATACCCGCACGATTGGCCTCATCGTCCGCCGTCTCCTCACAGCTATCGTCGTGGTGGTGCTCCCCAAAGCGCCGTCCACCACCACCACCACCAGGCAGTGTGGCGAGCAAGCCCGCAAGGGGATCGAGCGACATCTCCTCCCATGTCCAGCCGTCTAGATTGATCAGCGCTCCCATTCCAGAGAACGTGGCACCAGAGGGTACGACCAGGGCACTCAGAACCCCCTCCGCACGGGCCACTTTAATTGCCTCAGAGTCCGGGTTGATCACGTGGGCCGCAAAGAGCTCGGGCTTGTAGGTTCCCTGCTCGCTGAGATCCTGCGTCTCACGGCGCGAGTCAATCTCGTTGGCCCCCAGGGTGGTATTGGCATTAATGAGCCCGGGGTAGACGTGCTGACCGGAGATATCTGTGGTCTTCGCGCCGGCGGGCACACTCACCTCGCCTGTCTTACCCACTGCGAGGATCTTTCCGCCTTGCATCACGACCACGCCATTGGCAATGTCCGCACCGCTGACCGTGTGAACCGTGCCGCCCGTGAGTGCTGTGACGGGGCCAGAGAGAGCACCCCCTGCCCCGGCTGGGCGTGGGGGACGCTGTGGAAGCGCTTTGTCCGCATTCCCGGATTCCCCCGCCCGGGTACCCCGCGACGCAAGGGGGGTGGAGCTAGGGGGCTGGCTCGTGGTTCCTACCAGTTCTTTGACCAGCCGGGTTTTCTCCGCCTCCAGCTCTTTGCGGGCAGCAAGATCGGCCTGACGGTCAAAGAGTAGCTTACCGTCTACGAATGTTTTTTCGGCCATGGAGAGGGGCGAGAGAGGGTCGCCGGACCAGAGAACCACGTCGGCGTCTTTCCCCACTTCGAGCGAGCCTGTCATCTTATCAATATGAAGCTGCTTGGCCGGGTTAATGGTCACCATTTTAAGCGCTTCAGACGGCGACATATTGCCCCAGCGGATTGCTTTAGCCGCTTCGACATTCATCCGGCGCGCCAGCTCGCTGTCGTCGGAGTTGAACGAAACGGTGACACCGCGCTCGGTCATGAGCGCCCCGTTCCAAGGAATCGCGTCTATGGCTTCCAGCTTGTAGCCCCACCAGTCCGAGAAAGTCGAGCCGCCCGCACCGTGCTTGGCGATCTCATCCGCGACTTTGTAGCCCTCTAAAACATGCTGGAATGTCGCGATTTTAAACCCAAACTCATCGGCGAGACGGATGAGCATGAGAATCTCACTGGCGACGTAGCTATGGCAGTGTACCAGGCGCTTGCCCTCTAAAATTTCCACGAGAGCATCGAGCTGAAGATCCCGGCGGGTGCCATTCGGGTCGGTCTTGCGCTTGGCGGCATAGTCGCGGGCCTCGGTGAATCTCGCCCGGATCACACGCTCCACGCCCATACGGCTGATGGGGTAGCGCGGCGTGCCCTCACGGAGACCGCCGCTGTTGGAGCGAGTAGGATTCTCACCCAGCGCGAATTTTATTCCCTGCGGTGCTCCCTCAATCAGCAAGTCCTCAGCGGCATCCACACCCCAGCGCCACTTCACGACGGCGTTCTGTCCGCCAATGGCATTCGCAGAGCCGTGAAGCACATTGGCCGCTGTTGTCCCGCCCGCAAGCTGTCGGTAGATATTCACATCGTCGGGGTTGAGCACATCTGCGATCCGCACTTCGGCGGTAACAATATTACTGCCCTCGTTCACGCCCCCGGAAACCGCGGAGTGGGAGTGGCAATCAATCATCCCCGGCGTGACGTGCTTGCCCTTGCCATCTATCTCGACCGTGCCACTGGGCACCTTCAGGTCTTTCCCGATAGCTGTAATCTTGCCGCCCTGAACGAGCACATCGGTGTCTTTGAGAATCCCGGCGGCAGCGCTTGTCCAGACGGTCGCGTTGCGGAGCACAAAGTCCTTTGAGGCCAGCGCAGGCGGCAGTGGCGGAATCAGCCCCTCACCCACCTTGGAGAGGACGAAGGGCTTTTCTTCGGCCCCATTTCCCTCCCCCCCGGCCCCCCTCCCGATAACGGGAGAGGGGGGAGTTTGAGGCGATAGTGCGACAATCGCTTGCTCGACGGAGACCCCTGCAGGCAGAAACGGCTTGGCGGACTCGGGGTCGGTCTTGAGAAACTGCAACGCCATCTCCGGGGTAATGCCGGGGGGTAGGCTCTTGGCAATATCAACCGTAGGGGCGCTACTTCCCCGCCCGGCTGAAGCAGGGACGGCACCGGCAGTCAACACCACGGGCCTGCCCTCCACAAAAACACGCGTGATTTTAGCTTTCGCCGCAAAGAGTGAGTCACCTTCAACCGCAATCACATTGGCGAGCTTGCCCTCTTCCAGTGTCCCTACTTGCTTCTCGATCCCAAGCAGCTTCGCGGGAGAGAGCGTCAGTGCCGTCAGTGCCTGATCCTCCGTCAGTCCAGCGCTGATCAGCTTACGGGTGTTCTTGAGTAAGTCAGCCGGTGAATTTGTGGTTAGCGCAAACGGTACCCCAAGCTTTGCGAGGGCGGCAGCGGCTGTTGGTGCGAGCGCACGGGCACGCAGGCTCTGGAGCGTCTCCGTGGACGGCACACCGGGCGTGCTGGGCGGCGCGGTGGGCAGGTCTGCCGACAGAAAGACGCTAACTTTGGCATCCTTGAGCTTCTGCGCCACAGCGTAGGCTTCGGTGCCACCCTCAATAATCGGAGTGAGACCGAACTCCTTGCAGAGCCGCAGTACCCGCTCAATCTCCCGCGCTCCATTGGCCTTCACGATCAGCGGGAGCTTCTTCTCCACGACCGGCCGCAGCGCAAGCAGTGCGCGCGGAGGCGTCCCCTTGCCCCCCTTGAACTTGGCATCGTAGAGCGCCTGACGGGTCGCGGCGATCTGCCCCATCAGCGAGCCTGGGTACTCGCCAAAGCCCCCCCGATCAAACGAGAGGTGCATCCCAATAGTGGGCTTGAGAAGCAGCTCGTTCACCACGGCGGACTCGCCCAGACTGATCGCCGCGCTGGTGCCCTGAAGAAGCCCTAGTGCGGGAGCCGTGAGCGCAACACCAAATCCGGCCTGGCGGTACGGTTTATTGGCCTCCGTGTCGGGCTTAAAGAGCAGTGCCGCCGTGTTCTCAGACTGAATGGCTGCCACCGGGTAGCGATCTCCCCGCTCGGACTTCACGGCCTCCGTGGGCATCCCAAGCCGCGTCGAGGCGTTGATCAGCCCAGGGTAGAGTGTCCAGCCCTTCCCCGAGATCACCTTCGCGTCCCCAGGCACCTTGACTTTCTCGCCAACAGCCTCGATCACTCCATTGCGTAGCACCAGTGTCCCCGAGGCGATCACTTTCCCCGGCGCGGTGACAATCTTCGCGTCCGTGATGGCCCAGACATTCGGTGCGCCCGGATCGTTGCCCTGCGCGTTTGCAGCGGCGGCTAGGCTGAGACTCAGAAAAAGTGCAGCGGATTTTCGCATATCAAAATTTCCCCAATAAAAAAGGGCTGGCGGTATTTCCGCCAGCCCCGGCATTTCTGCTCGGTATTCTACCTGATTATTTAATAGGCCCCACCATAAACGCACCGACATGACCGCCCTTAATGCCCGTGCCAACAATAAAGCCCTTGTTGTTGATGCCACGCGCCTGCACCAGTGTCCAGCCCTCGCGCTTCTCAATGGCATCGTTGAGGTCAATGACTTTCCCGCCCGACCAGAGCGCCGCGTGCGCCTCGCCGTTGGCAACCTCGATCACGCCCACCACTTGGTTATTGTTATTGATTCCCAGTGCAAGTCCTTGCTTGTCGCCCGGCACAGGAAGAAAGCCGGTCTTGCCGTCCATCCAGCCCACCGGCTTGACCATGCGGTCTTCGGTAACACCGGCTCCCACAAAGATATCTTTCTCGTTGGCGGACATCGGAATCGCCATCTGAACCCCACCCGGCGACGGTAGCATCCCAATTTTACCGTTCTTAAATGCTGCCGGAACCGGCCCGTTCTTCCCAATTGTCAGCCCGACCAGTGTTCCGCTCGCATTCCCCGCCTGGGGGAGAAACTCGCCAATAGACTTTCCGTCGCCCGGCTTGCCCCAGAGCATCCCTGAGAAACCATTGTCTAGGGCAAGATAGCCACGTACGAGGCTATAGCTCACAGTAATAAATTCCTTAGAGCTTTGTGCAATAAACCGAGAGCTATCTAGGACATAGGAGCGCCCCCCTTGGCTATCAAACGCCACTCCGGCGGCGACGCTATTCCCACTGATGGTGGTCGCCATGGTGTCGCGCTTGCCGCTGGTGAGGACGCCGGGCTTGTTGCCAGACCAGACAGTTCCCCGAACAATGTCCTCGGTACCGACGATGCCGACCGCTTCGCCCTTGGCGTTGATCCCGGCGGCGGCGCTAAAGGGTGCGCCCTTCGGAAGAGGCAGAAGATTGCCCTTGCCGCCACGGACAATAAACGCCCGCACTTCGTCGTCGCCAAACGCTGTGCCGACCACTTCGTTCTTATCGTTGATCGCCACTCCCATGCTGCCCGTCAGCTCCAGCGGCCCGACGGACTCCACGTGGAGTTTTTCCGTTTGAGGCGCTGCCGCAACACGCTCCCCTTTGGGAAGCAGGCGGGCGGGGATCAGAATCGCTGCCGTCAGTACGGCGGTGGTTAGCCCAATGCGGGCCAGGTCAGAAACAACTTGCTTCATCTTATATAGTTCTCCTAAAAACTCAAGACAATAAAACCGGTGGATTGGTTGCAGTCGCTAGTTCGTGCGCTCCAACCGAGGAGGCGGATGCGAGTGCGCCGCCTTCGCAGGGTCAAGCTGCGTCTGCGCATTTTTCCGTTTCGCAGTCACCCTGACCGTTCCCTCCCCCTCCA
>JANNDD010000308.1:0-6643 GCA_031387365.1 Armatimonas sp.
TTCGAGTGCTCCTCGAAGACTGGGCGTGGCACTGAGTTTCAGATCGCTCAGCTCATTGATTGCCATCGCGCTGGTCGCTCCCCGCAGGATATCGGGCATGATGGTGTTGAAGGCAACTCCCCGAAGTGGCGACGGGTTGTCGTCGGGGAGGGCGGAAAGATAGCGTGCTACCCAGCCTGAAGGTATCGTTGCCGGGTCGCTCGCTGCGCCCCGCTCCATTACCGCCATTGCCTCAAAATGCGAGCGGCTCTGGTCCAGGGAACCCACGGCATGAAGCGGCGCGAGCTTCCCCTCTAAATAGAGCGGATGCAGGGCACCTAGCGCAGGGTGGAGCCCGAAGAAACCATCTAGCTTGAGCGTATTGGAAACTTTAATTGTCGGGCGATTTTTAAAGTAGTCGTCATCGCCAATCGGAGCCAGCGCGGTGAGACCGTCCATTGCGCCCCGCAAAAAAATGGTGATCAGCGGCTTGCGGTGTGTCTTGCCCACCGTGAGCTGCGCCAGCGCCGAGCGTCCTGACCACGCAACAATCGCGGCAGCCAGTGCGCCGCCGATCAGATTCCGTCGGCTGCTGGCTCCGACATGACTTTCTTCACACAATCCCCAGAGACTATCACTCATTATACTCTCCACTATTTCCACTGAAACTCGGGCGATGCGAGGGCGAGGGCGAGGCGCTCCGCGAGTGTGCCGGAAAACTCGGGCAGGGGGCCAAGCAGTGCCGCTGCCGTGTCTTTGTCTATCTGGGTTGCGCCTACTCCCCCTGCCGTTAGGGCAATCGCAAAGTTCCAGCGGGCGAGCAGCGAGCCGGTCCACGCCTGGGTCTTCTCGGGGTAGCCATTGGGCATGGGCCACTCGTAGAGCGGTTGGCCCATGCGGGTCAGATGATCCTGAACCCCCTTACTGCCGTCGGTAAGGGAATTGGTGGCCCGGAGCGCCGAGACAGTGAAATCAAACGGGCGCTTCAGGATCGGCGGAGCGTGCTCAAACTCGGGTGCCGCGAGGAGTGTCTGCATCATCGCAGGGATCGCGCCACCGGATTCCGCGTAGCTCGCTGCCACTTTCGCAGTGAGTGCGGCACTGTGCTTGTCTTCCCCGTAGAAATAGTGCACGAGTTTGCGCGAGATAAACCGTGCGGTCGAGGAATGCTTGGTAATAATATCCAGCACCCGCGCGGCGTCTTTTTCACCGCCCCCCGCAGGGATTTTCTCGCCGAGCACCACTTTCGCGCCGTTGTCGTGGCGCTTTTCGTCGAAGTAGGCACTGCCCGTCGCGTGGTGTGCAAAGCCGTCGGTGAGCTTCCAGCCCGACATAAACCGATCCTCGATAGTCCACCCAGTCAGGCAACGCGCAACCTCCATAATATCGTGCTGCGTGTAGCCGCCGTCCACGCCGAGCGTGTGCAGCTCTAAAAGCTCACGCGCGTAGTTCTCGTTGGGATGCCGTGCATCGCTGACTTGCTGATCAAGATAGCCCAGCATCGCCGCTGAATGCATAGATGCCTGGATCATTTTCTTGACTGAGCCCAGTGCGTTCTCACGTACGACTTTCTTCAGATCGGTGGGCAGGAGATACATCAGCTCAGCGGCAACACCTGGCCGACTCGGTGCAGAGTAGACCTTGCGGGCGTAGATATTCAGGTGGTTTGCCCAGAAGTCACAGAGGCGCTCGCGGAGCTGCCACTTGGAGTAGGTCGCCCGCAGAATCGCGCCTCGGGAGAGCTGCTCCATCACCGATTTTTGAGGCATATCGCGCAGCTCATAGGCTGAGGTGCGAAAGACCTCCAGCCCATTAAGTCGCCAGCGCAGTGCCACCGACTCCTCCTCATCATGCACGGGAGCCTTGAGCTGCTCGGCGAGCCAGCCCACGTTGCCCAGAGTGCTTACCCGTTCTAAATCCCCGATGGACGGCCCGAAGGCAGCTCGGTTGAGGAGCTTTGAGTCGCCAATAGGGCGCATGGGTGGGCGTGTGGCGTGCGGGCGTGGATCACGCACACTGCGCAGTGCCTCACGAATCGGCCCTTCGCCTTGGGATTGGCAGCCCGCAAGCGCCGCCCCCGCAACACCCGCTCCTACCAGCAGCTCACGTCGTTTCATTGGGGATTGGTCTGTGCTTGCGCCTGCACGACGGGCTGTTCGTAGGCGCGGCGCTCACGGGCCGTGAGTGCCTGGAACCCGGCTCCGAGTGAGGCGAAGAGCTGGAGGGGGAACAGTAAAATCCAACCCACGGCAGGTAGCGCCCCCGCGGCGATGAGCAGTGCCCCGCTGCGTGCCAGCAGCGCCAGGGCACTCTGAGTTGGCGCCATGCTCTGCATTCGTGTGCTGACGACCCGCGCCAGGCCCGCACTGCCGACCATCGCGAGGCAGAGTGTCAGAGCCAGAAGCACCCAGCCGATCAGCATCAAGAGGCCGTTTTTACTATTAAGGAGCACCACCCCCAGCCCGATGCCCCCGAGTGCCAGCCCGATACCCACTCCAATCGCGCGACCCGGCGCTTGTTCCAGCCGTTGCGCAGCGTGCTGCGTCTTCGCGGTGAACACTAACCCCACAGCCAGAATCGCGGCCCATAGAGTTACCAGAATCGTGAGAATCACAGAGATGTAGGCGAGTACGTCCCCATTTGTCATGATAAAACCTCCGTTGCTTTGTGGTGAGGATACCCTGTGCAATCCGTTTGTTGCAGATCCTTGGGGAAGGTTTTTCACAGACCTCTGTCGAATACTTGAAAGCATGGAACACCCAACGATTCGGAAGGCCGTGTTGCGCCTTCTCCCGTTTTTGTTTTTGCTTTATGTGATTGCTTATCTAGATCGCGTCAATGTGGGCTTTGCGAAGCTGGACATGAACACTCTCCCCTGGTTCTCTGAGTCTATTTATGGCTTCGGTGCGGGGGTATTTTTCTTTGGCTATTTTCTCTTTGAGGTGCCCAGCAATATCATTCTCGAAAAAATGGGTGCGCGAAAGTGGATCGCCCGGATTATGTTCACTTGGGGCATTATCTCCATGGCGATGGCGCTGGTGCGTGATGTCCCGAGCTTTTACGGTCTGCGTTTCTTACTCGGAGTCGCCGAAGCGGGCTTCTTTCCGGGAGTCTTGCTCTATCTGACGTACTGGTTCACGCAAAAAGAGCGAGCCCAAGTCGTAGCGCTCTTTATGACGGCAAATGCGGTTGCGTTTATTTTTGGCGGACCGCTCTCAGGCTGGATCACGCAGTCAACGCACAACTGGCAGGGACTTCATGGCTGGCAGTGGCTCTTTATTCTGGAGGGCTTTCCCGCGATCCTCCTGGGCTTTGTCGTGCTCTCTTATCTTCCTAATGGCCCACAAGATGCCAAGTGGCTCACTCCCGAGGAGCGCGACTTTATTCAGAAGCGCCTAGGAGACGCCGCAGGGAAACACAAGCACGGCCTCGATGCCCTCAAAGAGATCGTCGGTGAGAGTAAGCTCTGGCACTGTTGCGCACTGTTCTTTATGATGGTGGGCGGCATGTACGGAATTAACTTCTGGATTCCACAGATCACGAAGAACATGAGTGGCGGCTCAAACCTGACCGCAGGGTTCTTGACCGCGATTCCGTATCTTGTCTCCGCGTGTGTGATGGTCGCCAACGCCCGGCACTCGGATAAGACGGGGGAGCGGCGCTTGCACATTGCTGTTCCAGCAATTATTGGCGCGATTGCGATGGCTTGCTCGGGTTTGCCAGGGATTCCCATGTGGGGCCAGCTGGCGCTGATGGCCGTGGCGGCAAGTGGAATGTGGGCGATTCTAGGGCCGTTCTGGGCGATCCCTCAGCTCTTTCTTCGGGGAACCGCGATGGCTGCGGGGCTGGCGCTGATCAACTCCGTGGGGAACCTCGCGGGCTTTGCCGGCCCATTTCTGGTTGGCAAGGTCAAGGACTCTACAGGAGGCTTTATGTATCCCTTGATACTGCTGGGAGTCTTTAGCCTGTGTGGAAGCATCATAGCGATCCTGCTACCACCTAGCCTGCGTCGTCGCAACGACAACGAGCCTACTTCTTCCACTGTCACGGAAGTGTCACGCTAGCCGCTTATACTGCTGTCCATCTCCTGAAGGATACGGAAAAGGACAGCAATATGAAGAATACGGTATATTTTGGAACTTTGGCGACTCTTGTGGCACTGCCTCTGATGGGCTGTGGTGCTGCTAAGAGCATTATCAACAACAACATTCCTGCGGTTACGAATCTTTTAAAGCTCGATGAGCAGACTCTCGTGGCGGTTATGGGAGAAGGTCGCGCGGTGATCTCGGGGAATAAGAGTGTCACGGTTTCTTTTCCCAACCAGAGCATCTCCCAGGCCAGCCAGCTCGCCTCCCTGGCACTCTCCCAGTCGCTTGCGCATCAGGTAATCGTGACGGTACCCTCTGGTGCGACTATGCCTACGGACTTTCCGGTCAGCAACCTGACACTCCAACTGACGATTCGGGAGGGGACGGGGAGCGCCGCCCCGCTTGTTAACCTCTCTGCAACAGTCGCGGGACCCGTGACCTTCACCCGAACCAGTCCCTCCAGCAATGTCTATGCAGCGACAGGGCCCGTTGTCTTTACCAGCAATGCGACAGGCACATCGCTTCAGCAAGTCCTAGCTATCGTCACGGGGGGCGAAGATCCCAACACGGTGGATGCCAAGCTCTCTGTAGACAGCGACGACACCAAGCTCCCGAGTGGCTCGACGCTTACTTTTAGTTTCTATAACGGAAGTGCCAAGCCCAAGCTCTAAGAGCCTAAAAGAAAGGATAGCAAATGAAAACGACGACAATCACCATTCCCCTCGGTTTTTTGGGGCTTATCGTACTGAATGGCATCGTGGAAGGCAATGGCCCTCTTCTCGGACGACCCGCCTCGGCAGCGCAGCCAGCGCAGTCTGCGGTCTGCCGTGATCCGTTGATCAACAAAGTCTACAACGACGATATTCGCCGTGCACCGCGTGGTTTGGGAGACACGGGCGAGTGCAACCCGCTTAACTACGGCGGGGGGCAGTGGAGCTCGTACGAGGATCTTCGGAAGAAAGTTCGCCTCTATGGAGCCACCGTACCGCCGAGCTCTTGCCGTGACCAGCTCCTCACCGACACGCTGATCGAGCTCGACTCTCCCCCCTCAAAACCGGGGACCGTTAGTAATACTCTGAACCGCATTCGTCCCCGTGGGACAGGCGAGCTAGGCGAGTGCAACATGTACCTCTACGGCGGCGGCTCGTGGTCTGGCAAAGACGATCTTAAGGACAAGATTGTCAAGGCGCGAAACGCTTTCCGGCGCTATGGCTATATCATCTCGCCGATCGGTAAGCTGCTGGAGTCCAACTACCGCGAGATTGGCCCGGTTCAAGTGGGGCCCGCCAATGCGATCCCCGTTCTCGTCCGTGAAAATGGCGTGGATACGGTCAAGGTAATCGCCGCTGATGGCCAGCCGGTGAATAGTAGGTTTATTGCGGCTGCCACTGCGCAACAGCGAGCGCAGTTTACCGTTCGCTCGCTGGATAACGGGAGCTTCTATGCTGTCCCGGTTGGTCGTTAACAAGGAGAAAACGATGTCCCAGGATCTTTTGCAACAATAGCACCGGCTGAACCGTCGTCGCTTCCTCATGCTCTCCGGAGTAGGAGTCTTTGGAGCAGGACTCTTCGGAGTGATCGGCTGTAGTGGGGGGGGGAGGCGGAGGAGGGAGCAGTGCCCCGCTTCCTGCTATCCTCCAGCCCAATGCCGTCCTGCTTCCCAATGATGGTACGATCTTGGTGGCTGGCCGGACGGAAAATAGCATCACCCTCTCGGGCAGCCTTCCGTCTCTTAAGGCGGGCCAGGTTCTCCTGGGAACGATGGGAGAGGGCTTCATGCTCCGAGTTCTCTCCTTCACTCTCGATGGTACGGGTGGGGTCGTCGTTCAGACCGAGCAGGCGACCCTTGAGGACGTGTTCCAGCAAGTGGATCTTCGCCTCCCTGAGGAGTACGATCCTGCGGGCTTCGTGGACGCGAATCCTGAGGATACTGATGTTGAGTTCGTCAGGCCGGGGCGGAGCCGTGTGGAGGATACCTCGCGGGAGTTCAAGTTTGTGCTGCATAAAGCTGTTCTTGCTGGCACAAAAGACAGCGGTGTTATCTGTGAGGGATCGGTTACGATTAAGATTAAGACGGACTCCCAGATTCTCATTAAGGACGGGGTACTTCAGTCGTATCGGTACATCCCGACAACGGAGATCAAGTCTGGGTTTAAGGTTGTGATCTCACAGAAGTTGGCCATCTCGAACGGGCGTCTGAAAGTGAAGACTCTTCTGGGACCCACTCTTTATCTTGTCGCAATTGTGGCTGGGGTTCCTGTTCTTCTCCCCTACGTGCCTGTTCTGGAACTCTATTTTAACCGTGAGGGGAAGTTTGAGATCGGCTATGAGCTGCCTCAGTCAGTCGTAACCCTTAAGGCGGGCTTCAACTACACCCGTGCGGCTGGAGCGGTTCCCGTGAGCAGTCGTACGATCAGCATGAACCCACTGAACTTCAATGGGATTGCCGCCTTCAAGTGTGCGGTTGGGCCAGGGGCTGATCTTTCATTGCGCCTCTTGGGGCTTGCTGGTCCCTACCTGAAGGCAGATAGCTATGCCGATATCGAGGTGAAGGGGCAGCTTAGTCCTGCTGGATT
>JANNDD010000787.1:0-4272 GCA_031387365.1 Armatimonas sp.
TACGCTGGTGGAAGCTGGTGCGAGAGGGTGCAGAGTCCGTTCATGAGCTGCCCTTGCACCGGCGCTTTCTTCCGCATTCCACCAAAGAGGAAGTTACACTGGTTGCTGAGGGGTCTCGCCCCGAGGATGCACTCTGGATAGACGAAATCGAACTTCCTCGTGAAGTGCACGAGCCGCACCTGCTGCGCGTCCCGTGGGGTTATGCAGGCTGGCTGGAGGCGGCACTGGCCTGGATTGCAGGGCACGCCGAGGGGCTGTATTCCTGGAAAGAGCGGAAGTCCTGGAGCCTCTCGTGCGTGATTCGGGCGGAGACGGGGCGGGGAACTGTCTACTTCAAGGCCACGAATCCGCACCAGACACTCTTTGCCAACGAGCCGCTCGTGACGCAGCGCCTCGCTGAGCGATTTCCGGGTCGCGTTCCTCAACCCCTCGCGATTGACCCGGAACAGGGTTGGATGCTGCTTGCTGATTTTGGCCCTAACCTGCACGAGAGCCACGGCGAGGATGCTGGCGCACTTGCTCTCACGGACTACTCACTCCTCCAGCAACAGACGCTTGGGCAAGAAACCGAGCTACTCACACTGGGCTGTGTGGACCGCCGCCCTGCGCAACTTGCCCGCGAAGTCGCGCTCCTGCTCACCGACGAAGCCGCGCTTGCAACTCTCACCGAGGAGCAACGCATGAAACTTCTTTCCGTAGACTGGCAGGCAAAAATTGCCGCCTTCGCCGATACCCCCTGCGCTCTCGTCCACGGCGATCTGCACGCGGGCAATGTGGCGTTTCGTCCGGGCGGCCTGCTGTACTTTGACTGGACAGACGCGGCGCTTGCCCTGCCGTGGATGGACTTGATGGAGCCGCTCTATCAGGAGAAAGAAGCGATCACACAGAGTCTGCTCTCCGCTTGGAACACCCCTGTGCCGCCGTGGCAAGAGATCGCCCCACTTATCGCGCTCCACCACGCCGTCAGCTACCGCCACATCCGCGATGCTACCGAGCCCTGTGTACAGCACGAGCTTGGCAGCAGCCTGCCTACCCTCCTCCGCAAGGCTGCCGCGTTTAGCTGAGTGATAAAATATCGTCATGGCAGCCGCAATAACCACTCTTGAACGCGTGCCGGATAGTGTCTGGCCGATTATTTTACACCAGCGTCCGGGGCAGAATCTTGCCAACCGAGAGGATTTTTATGAGTTCTGCCGAGACAACGAGCCGTGGCGGATTGAGCGGGGAGCCAGCGGTGCCTTGGAGGTGGCGATGCCAGCGGGATGGGAGACAGGAAATCGTAATCAGGAGCTCTCCGGCCAGCTCTGGCTCTGGGCACGTCAGGAGGGAGCAGGCCGCGCCGCCGACTCTAGCGCCGGTTTCGAGCTTCCCGGAGGAGCCATGCGCTCGCCGGATGCGTCGTGGGTTCGCAAAACCCGCCTAGAGAGCCTCACTGCCACTGACCGCCAGCGCTTTCTCCCGCTTGCCCCCGACTTTGTCGCCGAGCTCCGCTCCGAGAGTGACCGTCTCGCGCCGCTTTACGAGAAAATGCAGGAGTACATCACTGCCGGTGTTTCTCTAGCACTCTTGCTTGATCCTGCCACCCGCCGCGTCACCGTTTACCGCCCCAACCAGGAGCCTGTTTTCCTCGACAATCCCACCACTGTAGATTGCTCCCCCGAGCTTCCCGGCTTTATTCTTAATGTCAAAGCCATCTTCGACGTGGGGGAGCAGTAAAAAGCTCTCTTGTCGCCACCCTGAGGGTACCCGGCGGGCCGCTTTAGCCGTCCGCTGCTAGATCACGCCGCTCGGGGCTTTAGCCGTGCCCTTGCCGCGTGTCTCACGCCGAATGGGCTTGACATCGGCGACATTCTCCGGGGCTTGATCCAGTAGCATCAGCCAGTCCTCGACCGCATCGCTCTTGGGGAAGATCTCGTTTTCCTTGAACTCCAGCGCGAGGGCTTTGTAGAGATCCTCTTGGGTGAGGCCCTCGGACTGGTTCCCACTGGCAATCGCACGCTTGATGGCGAAGTCCTTGGCCCGCTCCACCAGTGACGAGAGAAGTGCCCCGGAGACCAAGTCTTTCCAGTAGAGCCGCTCCGTGCCGCCGTTGCGGTTGAAGACATCCAGAAACTCTGTCTCGGCGTCTTTGCGCCAGAGGTGTGCGACGGTGTTATCTACCAGCTCGGCGGCAGCGGCCCGCTTGTCACCATTATGCGCTTCGAGTAGACCGCAGTCGAGGGGGACATTCTCGTTGAGGTAGATCGCCAGAATATCGCGGGAGGCTTTTTTATCCGGGCGCTTCACTTTGACGCGGCGGTCAATGCGCTCAGGGCGTAGGATCGCGGGGTCAATGTAGTCCGGGCGGTTACTGGTGAGCATCACGACCACATTCGCGCTGGAGACAAGGCCGTCCATCTCGGCGCAGAACTGTGGGACAACCGTGTTGGAGATATTGGTCCAGCGGCCCGAGTTGCGGGTGCGCAAGATAGACTCGGCCTCGTCAATGAAGATAAAGACCAGGTGGCCGTCTTTGGCTTTCTCGCGGGCCGTGGCAAAGATCTCACGCACCTGCCGCTCGGACTCACCCAGCCACATGTTGAGGATCTTGGGCCCATTGATGTACATGAAGTACTCTTTAAGGTTCTGGCCGGTTTGCTGATTGAACTCCTTGGTGAGGTTGTAGGCCGTGGCCTTCCCAATGAGTGTCTTGCCGCAGCCGGGAGGGCCGTAGAGCAGAATGCCCTTGAGTGGACGCTTACCAAAGCGCTCGTAGAGCTCGGGGTAGAGAAGTGGCTTCTCGATCGCATCGCGAATGATCTCGATGACCTCGTCCTGGCCCCCGATCTTCTCCCACGGCACCTGTGGCACTTCCTCCAGGAAGTAATCCTTGTTCTCGGCCTTGGGAAAGTGCTCCATGGCGAGCTTGCCAGTCGGCTCTAGGCGCACTTCGTCGCCCGCTTTCATATCCGCAAACTGAAGCGCTTCGCCCAGACCAACGATACGGGAGTTCTGCCCCTGTGCATCCCCGCCCACGCGCACGCGTCCGTCGCCTAGCACCTCTCCCACTTTGACTAGCGGCCCGGCCATGTGTGGAGGAAGCACCTGTACGACCGCAAACGCGTCGTTGATGATCACTCTATCACCAATGGTCATCTCGTCGGTAGCGAGCTTGGGGTCTACGTTGCCGACATACTCACCATCGCCGACCGCCAGAAAGACCTTCTTACTATTTTCCAGTGGCCCAAGATACATCCCGATCTTGCTTGCTGTCTCGGTGAGCTTGGCGTAGGCATCCTCGAACTGCTCCAGAACCTCTTGTGCATCACGCATCTGTCGCTCGTCGGTTTCTAGCTGGTGGCGCAGCAGCATGAGGTACTGGTACTTCGGGTCGGACGGCGCGGTCATTGCCAGCAGCTCATCCACTAACCCGACAGCACGCAGCTGCATCTCGTCGTTATCCTGACCTTGCGAATCTCCCCGGCGGTTATCTCTTCGTGGCATGGGGGTATTATACCGTTCAGGCTCATGGAAACCACTCCTCAAACGGTCAGGGAAACCCTGGTAAAACTCCGGGAACTTCCTCCGATTCCTGTAGAGCGCCGCGTCGCCGCTCTGACTAAATTATGGCAGCAAGTCTGTCTCGCGCCGCCCGAACCCACCCCGGCTCCGTTCGTTCCTCACTTCGCCGACCCTCCCTTGGTTCAAGGGAGGGTGGATACGAGTGGTGCGAGTAGCCGGGTGGGTTCGGGGGGATTTCCGTGGGCACAAGTACGCCGTGGAGTCAAAGCCCTCGCCCGATCTGCACCGCACTGCTCTGAGTCTGGAGATTTTGAGAAGCCGGGTGTCCTCGCGCTGATCCTCGCGGGAAATACCCCGCTGCTCGCCTGGCCGGTACTCCACTACGCCGTGCTACTCGGCATTCCTGTCTTTATCAAGCAAAGCCGTGACGAGACAATCTGGACACGCCACTTTGTCGAAACGCTCGCCGAGATTGACCCCGAAGTCGCCACGCTCTTGCACCTTGATAGTTTTCCCGGCGATGATCCGAGAACACACGCTCTTGTCCAGAGCGCCAGCGCCGTGATTGCCTACGGCGGCGATAAAGCCATTGCTGCACTTCGTGCCGCAACTCCCGAGGCGACTCCATTTCAAGGGTTTGGTCATGCGCTGAGTGTTGGTTTTATCAGTGGGCATCAGCTAGCCTATCATTTTGCAGAACCGGTTCTTATGTATGATCAAGCAGGTTGTCTCTCTTTGCAGGCGCTGTTTGTTACATATGACGATTGTTTA
>JANNDD010000311.1:0-5340 GCA_031387365.1 Armatimonas sp.
CCTGCCGCCGCACTCAAAACGGCAAGCGAGGCGAGAGCCAGGGGGGACCGGAAGGGCTGCATGGGCGGGTAAAGAGGACCTGAGGGGAGTGAGGAGGATACCAGGGAACCGTCATTTGGGACGCGCCACCTGGACTTCCAACGAACCCTCGTATCTTTTTAGGACAGCCTGGGAGCGAGGTTACAGAATTGCCGGAAAAGCCGCCGCGATGCACCCGATAGACGCACTGCACTACGAGTGATTTCTACGCAAACAGACAGGGAACCCACAGACAAAACTTCTCATACGAGGTCTATGGCTTCCAAAGAACCCCACATACCGTTACCTCTGCCTCTCTCCGGGGCAAGTGAGACACGTTCGAACCTAGAGAAGGCTTATGTGAGCGAGACCCAGACATCGGCAAAGTACAACGCGTATGCCGCCGTGGCGCAGCGAGAGAAAAAGCCGGGCGTTGCCCATCTCTTTGCGGCAGCATCACAGGCGGAGGCAATTCATGCCAGCAATCACCTCGCGGTGCTCAAGCAGCTTGGCGTGAACCAACCACGGGCAGGGAGCTTCCCAGGGGCGGCGGGCCCCAGTGTCCAGAATCTCCAAGACGCTTGGCAGAGCGAGGCATTCGAGGTAGCCGTGGCCTACCCTGTGATGGTCGCGGTTGCACG
This sequence comes from Armatimonas sp., assembly GCA_031387365.1. Taxonomy (GTDB): domain Bacteria; phylum Armatimonadota; class Armatimonadia; order Armatimonadales; family Armatimonadaceae; genus Armatimonas. The sequence goes on from JANNDD010000311.1 coordinate 660, forward strand.
CCAGGAGAATCAAAGTTATGCCCTCCACTCGTTTCGCTACGCACTCGCCACCGAGCTGCTCCACGAGGTGCTCTTTCAAGCCGCACTGGTACGCCTGGTGAAGGGCTACCCCGATGCCGGAGCCCTTGTGTACTTTGTCTGCTACAAGTGTGGAGCGACGTTCGAGCGCTCCACCCCCAGTACCCGATGCCCAATCTGTAAAGTCGGCACCTTTGCGCGACTTACCTAACTTACCTAAAGGAAAACAAGATGCTACAAGAAGTAAAACGGATGCGGGGATGGACTGTCCATGCCCTCGATGGCGAGATGGGAAGGGTGGATGAGCTGCTCTTTGACGACGAGAACTGGGCGGTTCGCTATGTCGTAGTGGAGACGGGAAGCTGGCTCTCCCAGCGCAAGGTGCTGATCTCCCCGCTTGCGTTTACGGCGCTCGATGGCGAGAACAAGACACTTCAGGTCAACCTGACTCAAGAAAAGGTCAGAAATAGCCCTGAGGCTGCTTCTGATCCGCCGGTCTCGCGCCCGTGGGAAGCAAACTACGCGGACTACTACGGCTGGCCCTACTACTGGGGTGAGAGCGATCCCACGCACTCGCACGACGATGACGAGAGGCGACATCATGCCGCTGCACACCTGCGAAGTACCAAGGATGTTATTGCTCATACCGTCGTCGCCACGGATGGCAGCTTAGGCCATATTGATGACTTCCTCATAGACGATGTGAGCTGGAAAGTGGCGTATCTTGCAGTGGATACCAAAGACTGGTGGCACGGCAAGAAAGTTCTGATTCCCCCCACCTGGATCAAGAACATGAGCTGGTTAAATCGCATTGTGAGCGTGGGAGCCACCCGCGAGCACGTCAAAAACGCCCCTGAGTGGCAGACAGGTCAGCTTGTCACTCCTAACTTTGAGGCGCTGCTCCAAGCCTACTACGCCTACAAAAACCCGATCCAAGCCTCCACTCATAAAGACGATAAAAACACGTTTGTGGCGATATATGACACGCACAGCGAGGCAGAAACCGCAATCCGTGCGCTTCAGCAGCAGGGCTTTGACATGACCAAGCTCTCGATCATTGGCCGAGACTACCACACGGAAGAAGAGGTCGTCGGCTACTACACAGCCGGGGACCGAATGAAAGCCTGGGGCAAGACCGGCGCGTTCTGGGGCGGCATCTGGAGCTTGATGTTTGGCTCCGCGTTCTTTCTCGTTCCTGGAATCGGCCCGATTCTCGCGGCGGGGCCTGTCGTGGTGTGGATTGTCGGGGCGCTGGAGAGTGCGGTGGTGGTCGGTGGGTTTAGTGCGCTTGGCGGAGCGCTCTTTAGCATCGGCATTCCCAACGATAGGATCATCGCCTACGAGGAGCACCTCAAAGTGGGCAAGTTCCTGGTAATTGCCCACGATGTCCAGAACCCCCAAGACACCGACCTGATCGCTCAGGAAGTCACGCGGCACCACAACATCAAGTAAGTAATTAAGTAAGGATAAAAATCAAATGAGTAACGAGAAACGCCCCGAGTGGATCGAAACAGCGGCGCAGGCCGTGACTGAGCTGTATCAGCGCCGACAAGAGAGCCTACAACTTACCCAAGAGAGCATTGAGCGTGGAAAAGACCAGGTGCAGTCCTTGGAAGATAAAACAAAAAACTTTTTCCAGGCAGATCTCAGACAGAAACAGGTCGATACCCTAAATTTTTGGCAGACACAGGCAGAGATCGCAGAGATTATCCAACGACACTACCAAGGCGACAACTAACATCAACGATTCCCATCCCGAGAGTACGCCGCTGCTGTGCCTGCGTGGCATTGAGAAAATCTACCAGGTCGGGGATCAGGAAGTGCGGGCGCTGACCATGAGCCCGATATCGCGCAGTTTTGCAAGCGCATCGTAGTTTTCCGTGACGGGAAAATAGTAGAAGATGCTCCGGTGATAAACCGGCGCGTATCCAGTCAAGAGGAACCTTAGTGCAATAACAACCCTTTCATGGTCTAATGTAGGTAGGTTGCAACGTTCTAACTTACTAGTCAGTAAGGCCGCTGTAGGACCTTTGTGGGCGTCGAGTGCCCCGTGGTCAGGAAACAGCAGGCATGATTCTAAAACGACTCCGCTCCGAGACGGCGCAGCAGCACTCCGCAATGGAGACGCAGCTCCCGCTACTCGATCCCACTCTCACCCACGATGCCTATGTCCAGCTTGTCGCCCGTTTTTGGGGATACTACGCGCCGCTAGAAGCGCAGCTGGAGCACGTCTATCCCATTGACTTTGAAGGTAAAGAGCGCCTCAAGACGCCGCTCTTGGAGGATGACTTACGGAGCATGGGCCAGAGCCTGGCGCTTCTGCCGCATTGCACGAATCTCCCTCCGCTCACCGACCTCCCTCAAGTGCTGGGCTGCCTCTACGTGATCGAAGGCGCGACCCTCGGAGGGCAGCTTATCTCCCGGCAGCTCCAGACAACTCTCGGGCTGACTTGTAGCTCAGGGGCGGCGTTTTTTAGTGGCTACGGTGCCCTGACGGGCACTCGCTGGAGAGCGTTTTGCACCTTTCTGACAGAGACTGCTGCACCGCTCGGCCAAGACAGGACCATTATCGCCAGCGCAAACGCCACATTTGAGACGCTGGGGCTGTGGCTAAAAGAAACACCATGAACGAAACTCTCCCCTGGGCAAATAGCCCCTATAGCATCAAACGCCACGGCCTCACCCTCACCAACTGCGAGAGTGAGCCCGTGCAGACACCGGGCTGCATCCAGGCACACGGAGCACTTCTTGTGCTCCGGCTGAGTGATCTCACCGTACTCCAGGCCAGTGAAAATACGGAGCCGTTTCTGGGTGAGCCACCCGAGAGCCTTCTGGGGCAGCCTGTCGAGCGCGTTGTGGGGCAGGAAAGTGCGGCGCGGCTGCGTATGCTACTGGATCAGCCGTCAAGTGAGCGCAATGCACAGTACGCTTTTACCCACCAAGGGCTCGATATCTCAGCCCATCAAATAGACGGGGTCGGGGTTCTGGAGTTCGAGACAATGGCAGACAAAGAAGCCAGCCCGGACTATCTCGTCTTAGTCAAGTCTGCGGTTGGTCGGCTCCAGAGCGCAAGCGGCCTTCAAGAGTTTTGTCAGCGGGTAGCGGAGGAAGTGCGGGAGCTAACGGGCCAGGACCGCGTAATGATCTATCGGTTTCACGCGGACAACCATGGTGAGGTCTTTGCTGAGAGCAAGCGAGGCGAGCTTCCCCCGTGGTTGGGGCTCCACTATCCCGAGGCAGATATTCCCAAACAGGCACGCGAGATCTTCAAGAAAATCGGGATTCGCCCCGTCCCCAATGCTGCCGGGCCGCTAGTTGAGCTGGTGCCCCTGGCAAACCCCGAGACGGGCAAGCCGCTGAACATGACGCACTGTGCGCTGAGAGGCGCGTCGGTGATGTACACGGAGTATCTGGCGAATATGGGGGTCGCCGCGTCTCTGACCATGCCGATTCTCTGCGGAGGAGAGCTCTGGGGGCTGATCGCGTGCCACCACAGCACTCCCACCCAATTTTCGTACTCACTTCGTAGTGCCTGCGAGTTTCTGGCGCAAGTCGCCTCGCTCCAGCTCAAGTCGGCGGAGCAAAACGAGCAGCTTCACTACAAGCTCCGGGTGGAGGCTGTACACCAGCAGCTCGTCACCAAAGCGGCAAAAGACGGCGACCTGATGGCGCTCACCGACCTTCACCCCTCACTCTTAGACGCTCTGGATGCGGGTGGAGTCGCGCTGCATCACTTGAACCGCTGGTGGTGCGTCGGAGCCACGCCAAGTGTGGAGCAGCTCGACAGCCTAGCCGACTGGCTCGACACGCGCCCCGAGTTCGACTCCGTGACACGGCCCGTCTTTGTGACCGACTCCCTCGTGCGAACCTATCCCGCAGGCGCAGGATTTTCCGAAGTGGCCAGTGGCTTGCTTGCGGTGCTTCTCTCGCGCCGCCGCCGGGATCTGATTCTCTGGTTCAGGCCCGAGACGGCGCAGACGGTTTCCTGGGCAGGCAGCCCGCTGGACAAGCCCCTGACAACCGGCCCCAATGGCCCACGCCTCACGCCGCGCCGCTCCTTTGAGCTCTTTTTGGAGTCCGTGCAGCAGCGCTCCCTGCCCTGGCTGCCTGTGGAGATTGACTCCGCACTTCGGCTACGGATTCTGATTATGGAGCTGGTTGTCTCCCGCTCGGAGCAGCTCAATCTGCTCAATAAAGACCTCACGCAGAGCAACGATGAGCTCGATGCCTTTGCCTATGTCGCCTCGCACGATCTCAAGGAGCCGCTCCGTGGCATTCACAAGTACGCCAACCAGCTCCTAGAGAGTGCCCAGACTCTCGATGGAGAAAATCAGCAACGTGTCGAAAGCCTTCTGCGACTAACGATCCGTATGGACAGCCTTCTTAGCTCGCTCCTGCACTTCTCCCGCGTCGGGCGGACGGCTCTGGAGCGCGAGAGCGTGGAGCTAGGCGAAGTAGTGGACGAAGCGCTGGAGATGATCGGAGCGCGGCGCAGCGACTTTAATCTTCACGTAAAAGTGCCCCGTCCTCTGCCCCCTATAGATTGTGATCGGGTGCGGGTGCGCGAGATCTTCAGCAACTTACTCAGCAACGCCAAGAAATACACCACGCAGGAGCTCCCCGAGGTTGAGATCGGGTATATCCTGCTTGGTGAGACCGCCCC
>JANNDD010000312.1:0-8409 GCA_031387365.1 Armatimonas sp.
GCTCCACCTCGCGCAGCTTGACACTATCGCTCGTCATTACCTGAAGCGTGCCCTTATCTGCAATCCACAGCTCGCCCTTCTTATCCTCAGTCAGCACCCACGAGCGTGTCCCAATCTTCCAGTCCGCCCGCCGCGCTCCCACCGCCGCCGTGGGTAGGCCCTTGTCGTAGATGAGAATGCCGACACGGTCCAGAGAGGCCGTCCCTCCCGTGCCAAAGCGAACGCCTCCTGCCGCATGCACCACATACTGCTGCTCGTCGCTCACTTTCACCACCAGCGTGAAGGCATCGGTTGTTGCCGCAGCAGTGGAGCCACGCTGGCGAATCTCCCGCGCCATCTGCTCACGCTTCTGATTCGCGGCGGGGATCAGGCTCTGGTTGACGGTGATAATGGGCAGAGAGACCGCCAACGCGAAGACAATCACCGGGGCCATGATGCGCGGAAAACTCGTCCCAGAGGCAAAGAGCGCCACAATCTCCGAGTCGCCCGAGAGCCGCCCAAAGCCCATGAGGGTTGCGAGCAGCATCGCCATGGGAATGGTGTAGGCCAGGACATACGGCAGCGTAAAGAGCACCATGATCGCCAAGTAGGTCGGCGAGACACCTTTTTGCGAGAACTCCGCCAGCTTCTGAAGCTCACCGGCGGCCAGAAACAGGCTCGTAAAGAGCATCACCGAGCCGAAGAACGGCCCAACAATCTCCATCAGCACGACTCGATCTGTGCGAGTCACAGCTTGAAGTTCTCCCCGAGGTAGAACCGACGGACATCCTCGTTCTCCGCCACGGCATCGCGCGTGCCCTCAAAGACCACTTTGCCATCCACGATCACGTAAGTACGATCCGTGAGGTTTAGCGTGGCGGCGGCATTGTGGTCGGTGATAAGGACACCGTAGCCGTGTGTTTTTAGCTGCTGAACCATCTCCTGAATATCGTCAATAGCCTTCGGATCAATTCCGGCGAAGGGCTCATCGAGCAGCAGAAACGACGGATTCGCAGCCAGCGCCCGTGCGATCTCGACGCGCCGCCGCTCACCGCCCGAGAGCTCGGCACCACGCGCCGTGGCGCGGTGAGTCACTTTAAGGTCTTCCATGAGCTGCTCCGCGCGTGCCTTGCGATCCTTGCGGGGAAAGCCCGTCATCTCCAGCACGAGCATTACGTTCTCACGCACCGTGAGCTTGCGAAAAACACTGGCCTCCTGCGCCAGATAGCCGATCCCGTGACGGGCACGCTGGTACATCGGCATCTTCGTCACGTCTTTTCCATCCAGTATCACTTTGCCCGTATCGGGACGGATCAGCCCAACAATCATATAAAATGTCGTGGACTTACCCGCGCCGTTTGGGCCGAGCAGCCCGACGATCTCACCTTGCGCAAAATTCAGCGAGACCCCGTCCACCACCCGGCGCTTTCGATAGACCTTAGTGAGCTCTGTCACCTCGATCCGACGTGTTACGGCGCTCATCGCTTGCCTTTACCGGGTGTTCCCGTTGTGCTGCCCCCATTGAGGTTCAGAGTAGGGGGCTTGTTCTCTGCATCGTCGGGATCGCCTAGATCAATCCAGCCACTTTGCATTGTTGTCTCTAGTTCCAGCCCACCGTAGTACCAGATGCGGGCATTACCGGCGAAGTCAATCCGCCCCGTGCCCAGCTTAGGCCCCGCCTTGTAGCTTGCACTATCGCAACGCACCTTAATGCTGGTCTTCTCATCCGCCAGGCTGATCTGCTCAACAATAATAGTCACATTGCGAGCCAGGGTCGCCCCCGTCACCAAGGGCTTCTTACCCTTGACGTTTACGTTAACAACTCCGACAACGATTTTTTGCCCAGTCAGCTCCCGATGCCGTGATTTCAGGCTTGTCTTCTTGAGCACCTCACCGCCATTCTCCCGCGCAACCAGCGAAACGGGAGTTGTGCCGCCCGTCAGGGTCGCGGTAAGCTTCCCGCTCGGAGTGGGGCCAACAAATTCAATGACCCCCTCTTTCCAATCTAGTACAAACTCGCCAATGCGCGAGATATTCGCTTTCGCAGAAGTATCCGTCGTTTTCTGAGCGGCAACCGCCAGCGGCAGAGTGAGAAGCAACAAGGCAAGGGTATTTTTTTTCATGGCAAGATCTTAAGTGTCTGTAACAGTGTATCCGCTGTGAATCGGGAGCCGTAGAGTGCGAAGTTTGAACCAGCGAGAAAGGCAACCTTCCCCTTGCCGTCCACTTGGTTTGTTTCAGGACGCCAGATCAGGGTATCGCAGCGGACGGTGCGTCCATCGGTGGTCTGGGCGGAGACACTGCCTTCCGCCGTCAGTTTATGGGAGTTGGCTTCCACACGAACGTTTTTCGCGATGATGGTCAAGACGGGCTTCCCCACTTTATACAGGACAGCACGTGTCCCTTCGAGAGTTGCTTCCGTGGCTCCCGGCGCGAGGGCGGCACGCAGGCCCGTAAGCTCCAGCAGGCGGTTCCCCTTTCCATCCGAGAGAACGGTTTTTGCCCCGGAGAGTTCCCCGGAAACGGGAAACGGCGTGGACGACGGCTGCGGGCGCGGTGTGGAGATGACGGTGGGCGACTGACGCGGCCCACAGCCCCAAAAAAGTAGGCAGAGGAGGGGGGCAGTGTATCTCACGCTTTCTTAAGACAGCGTTCTCACTCTTCTGGTGCAGATTTTTCCGAATCTTGCACAGAGATGATCCCGTAGACCACACGGCGGGCCTTTGCCCCTACCAGCTCCGTGATTCCAAAGTCTGCCAGCTGCTCGGACCAGCGTGCCGTCTTCACCACCACACGCCGCCGGGCGATGCGCCGGGCGTGGGTGAGCGCCTCGGTCGTGAGCGGGCTATGGTCGCCAAAAGCCTTCAGCGGCACGAGAGTCTCCTCAGTATCCATTGCCACATCAAAGAACGGGTCGAAGTAGACCACATCGTAGCGCTTATCCGGGCAGACTTTAAGAAACTCCAGATGATGGCCCAGATGAACCACGCGCACCCGGCGCATTGCCTCGTTCAGCGCCGCTTTATCGGTCTCAAAAACTTTCAAGCCCTCGCGCACTACAATTCCCAGCTCCTGGCTACCCTCGATTCCGTGTACCTCACCGGTGTCGCCTACCGCATGCGCACAGAGCGTCGCCTCGCCCGCGTAGCCCAGCGTGCAGTCCAGAACCGACTCCCCGGGCACAAGCTGCATGGCTTCGAGGAGATAATCGGGCTGGCCCCGCAACACATTGCGCAGACGCATCGCGCCTAAGTTGGGGTGGAAGAAGACCTCGTTTCCGGCACGGTTTACCAATAGCAAGCGCCCACTCTGGACAACCAGCGCTCTCTGCGCCTCGGGATAGCGCCCAAAGACCACGGGCATTCCCTCAGCGTGCCGCCCTGCCACTTCGCAGTCAAGCTCTCTAGCAAAGTGCGCCGCCCGCGCCCGAAGCACAGCATCGGGCTTATGGCTGGTGGTGACAATCAGCTCAGTCCTCACCGAAGATTACCTCGGAGGCGAGAATTGTGCGGAGCGAGCCGTCGGGAAGCTCCAGGGTGACATGGCCGGAGGCGCTCAGCAGAGCCACTTTGCAGAGTGTGTGCTGACTATCGAGTACAAAAATCCGCCGAGTCTCAGGGTCAAGAAGCGCATGCCAGTCCGGAAGTGCCCCTTGCAATCCGTCTTGCTGCCATGCCCTCCAGCGCTCGGTGAGGCGCTCCCAGATCGCCTCCTGCAGCACTTGAACGCTCGGGCCAACTTCCAGCGCAATAGCGATCCCTTCCAGTTCTTGCGGCCAGACACGGGGTAGTACATTCACCCCCACTCCGATGAGGGGCGTGTTGTTCTGTGCCTCGATCAGCACGCCGCCGAGCTTGCGCTGACTCAGGAAAATATCATTGGGAAAGCGTATTCTCGCGTCGAATCCGAAGCGACGGACAGCCTCCACGACGGCCAATCCCACTAGGGGGGCCAGCTCCCAGAGCCGCTCTGGTGCCACAGGCTCCCCGACTGCCGTAAACGCGATATTTACACCGACAGGTGCCATCCAGCTCCGCCCGAGCCGCCCCCGCCCCGCCGTCATGCCCTGTGCTGTGACAACCGCGCCAGGCTGCGTCAGGAACTTTCGTGCGCTGTCTTGTGTCGAAGCGCAGCTCTCCAGAGCGATCTGCGGTTCGCCAAACCTCACTCGGTAAAGTCCAGGGAGATGTCCAGCGCCGCCGCGGAGTGCGTGAGCGCCCCCACGGAGATAATATCCACGCCCGTCTCCGCGATCCCGCGCACCGTGGCAAGGCTCACCCCCCCTGATGCCTCAGCAAGCGCTCGCCCCGCGATCTTTGCCACGGCCTCACGCAGCATTGCATTGCTCATGTTATCGAGCAGCAGAATATCCGCACCCGCAGCAACTGCCTCATCCACTTGCGCCAGATTCTTGCACTCGACTTCGATTCGGAGAGGGTGCGGCGCGTGCTCCCGCGCCCGTGCCACACACGCAGCCACTCCACCACCCGCCGCTAGATGGTTGTCTTTGATCAGCACACCATCACCCAGACCGTAGCGGTGGTTGTGGCCCCCGCCACAGCGCACGGCATATTTTTCGAGTGTCCGTAGCCCCGGCGTGGTTTTACGCGTGTCCACGATCCGCGCTTTCGTCCCGGCCACGATGTCCACGAATTTCTGGGTCAGGCTCGCCGTCCCTGAGAGTCTTTGGGAAAAATTCAGCGCCACCCGCTCGCCCGTGAGCAGGCTCTGCGCCGGACCAGAGAGCCGCGCCACAATATCGCCGTATTTCACCCGTGTGCCATCTGTGACCAGCGGCGTAAACTCAACGGCAGGGTCTATCAGCCGAAACGCACAGGCCGCGATCTCTAAACCACAGATCACGCCCTCGGCCTTCACGAGAAAAACGCCACTTGCTGTGTTCTGGGCGGGCACGGAAAGCAGCGTCGTCACATCCCCCGCACCAATGTCCTCAACCAGCGCCGCCCGAACGGTGTCTTCGTATTGAATCGGTAATAGCTTCATGAAAGCGGCGGCTCCGCGTTATCGGCGAGACGCTTCAGCACATCGTAGTGTTCTTCCATGACTCGCTCAGCAACTGCCATTGTCACTGAAAACTCGGTGCGCATTTCGTAGCCTTTTTCGGATTTCACAAGTTCGATCTCATCGCCGATTTCAACTCCCAGTTTTTTCAGAACTTCTGGGGGCAAGGCGAGTGCCAGGCCGTTGCCTGTCTCTAAAATCTCCAGTTTCATGCATTCGTTATAGCACATCCAACACGGTACACTAAACGCATGAACACAACTTCTACCCCCTCTGTGATTGCTCAGGGCGCGGCTCTTGAGAAGCTTGCCGGAGATTTTTCGTTTACCGAAGGCCCCGCCGCTGATGCGAAGGGCAATGTCTACTTCACCGACCAGCCCAATGATCGCATCATGCTCTGGAGCATTGAGGGCAAGCTCTCCACGTTCATGCAGCCCGCCGGGCGCTCCAACGGAATGTTTTTCGACAAGGCCGGGAGCCTCTGGAGCTGTGCCGATGAGAACAACCAGCTCTGGAAGATTGGGATGGACAAGAAAGTCACGGTGGTGGTGAAAACTGACCCCGACGGCAAGCTGCTCAATGGCCCCAACGATGTCTGGGTGCACCCAAAAAAGGGTGGCTACTACTTCACCGACCCGCTCTATGTTAGGCCCTACTGGAAGCGCGATCCCGCCCGACAGCCCGCTGGGGAGTATGTCTACTTTGTGAGCGCGGACTTTAAGACAGTCAGACCTGTGGCCACGGATCTCAAAAAGCCCAACGGTATTGTGGGCACGCCCGACGGCAAGACACTCTACGTGGCCGATATCGGCGACAATAAAACCTACTCCTACAAGATCGAGAAAAACGGCTCACTCTCGGGCAAGAAGCTACACTACGCACTCGGCTCCGACGGCATGACACTCGATAACGAGGGCAATCTCTACCTCACGGGCAAGGGTGTCACCGTGGTGGATAAAAATGGCCAGCTTATCGAGAATATCCCTGTCCCCGAGGGCTGGAGCGCCAATGTCTGCTTCGGGGGCCGCGACCGAAAAACACTTTTCATCACCGCCAGCAAAGGTCTCTACGCCATTAAGACCCGCACCCACGGCGTGGATAATTTGTGAAAAGTGATACAATACAACCGGTGCCACACGGTTGGTTGCACCCGCCAAAGCAGCGGCGTAATGACGATCCTGGAGAACAAGATGAAAATTGTCTACACCCCTCTCTCCTCGGGAGTCGCACGGTAGCGATTCCCGTTTTTCAGAGTACCCTTTCCGGGTATTCACACTAGAGCAGCTCGGCATTGACCGGGCACGCTTTCTCACGGAGCTTGCGCCCTCGTTTCATGCGCTCGCCTGGGATATCTACGATGTCCGACGGGAGCAAGTGCAGCGCCTACTCCATGCCTTCCCTGAGGAAACCTCCCGGCTTCAGCAGTTCCTGAGAGACTACTGGACGGAGCAGGCCACACTCGGTGTTGTGGAGGACTTGCTCAGCCGCCTCCCCACCGCCGAACGCGTGGCGCTAGAGTCCGTGGCTCCGTACCGGCGACGAGCAATGGCGCGCTTTCGGTTAGAGCTTACGGGGCTGGGCTGGCAAGAGGAGCGCCTCCCCGATAACACGCGTTTTGCCCAGGGCAAGCTCAACACGGGCGATCTACGTGCCCTCCCGCGCCGCTTCGCTCCCATGGCCTGCGCTGTGGTGGATAACCCTCTCTTTGCACGGCTCCGAGAAGGAGTGGCGGAGCTGGTGGCCAAGGCGCGACCCGGAGTGGGTACTCTCACCCTGACAGTGCACCAGATGAGTGTTGTCTGCCACCCAGGGCAAGCCGCGACCAACTCACCGGAGGGTATCCACCAAGACGGCGCAGACTACATCGTCTCCGCGCTGGTCGTGGAGCGGCGCGGCGTGACGGGCGGGATGAGCCGGGTATTCGGACCCGATCGGGAGGCGGTGCTCCTCTCCCACACTCTCCAGCCCGGCGAGGGACTCTTCCAAGCCGACACAGGCTCGCCTCTTTGGCACGATGTCACCCCAGTACATCGGAGCGAGAGTGCCGAAAGCGATGGGATCCGCAGCATTCTGGGCTTTGATATTCGCCTAGAAAAATAAAAGCTATTTCCCCGGAGCGCCAGGAGCAGCATGAGTGCCAGGAGCGGCAGGAGGAGCACCGGGGGCAACACCTGGAGCACCAGGAGCGCCAGCACCCGGAGCGCCATCAGTGGGAGCACCCGCAGCAGGCGGAGCATCCGCTTTCAGGGAGTCAGCGGGCGTGGGCTCGCTCTTGCAGCCCATTACGGCAAGGAGCGCAGCAAAAAGCGCGAGCGTAGCAAGTACAGATCGTAGGTTCATATAAAATCTCCAGTCGCGAAGCGACATTTCGGCGCGAAGCGCCCGTAGATGCCCACTTTCAGTGGGCGGATAACACTTACATTCCCAAGGCACGCATCACGAAGGCAAAGATGTCCGCCTGCTCCTCAATGATCTTTGCAGTGGGCTTGCCCGCCCCATGTCCTGCCTTAGTCTCGATCCGAATGAGGGTGGGTGGACCGCTTGGGTCTTGCGCGGCCTGGAGCCTTGCTGCGAACTTGAAGGAGTGCGCGGGTACCACTCTATCATCGTGATCCGATGTCGTGATCAGTGTCGCAGGGTAGCGCGTGCCAGGCTTAAGGTTGTGGTACGGTGAGTAGGCCAGTAGCGCCTTGAAGTCCGCCTTGTTAGCCGGGTCGCCGTAGTCACTTCTCCAGGCCCAGCCGATAGTGAACTGATCGAAGCGCAGCATGTCTAAAACGCCCACGGCGGGCAGCGCCACAGCAAAAAGCTCCGGGCGCTGGGTCATGCAGGCCCCCACCAAGAGACCGCCGTTGCTACCGCCCGCAATCGCGAGTTTCTCAGGACGCGTGTACTTCTGCGCGATGAGCCACTCCGCACAGCCGATAAAATCGTCGAAGACATTTTGCTTGCGTAGCTTCGTGCCCGCCTCGTACCAGTTCTTGCCGTACTCTCCGCCACCGCGCAGGTTCGCCACCGCGTAGACTCCCCCTTGCTCCAGCCACGGCACCATGCTGAGCGCAAAGCCTGGTGTCAGCGAGATATTGAAGCCACCGTAGGCATAGAGATAGACGGGATTGTTGCCCGTCAGCTCGAGCCCCTTCTTGTAGGTAAGGAACATCGGGACTTTGGTGCCATCTTTGCTGGTGGCAAAGACTTGCTTTGTCTCAAACTGGCGGGGGTCAAAAGCAACTTTGGGAGAGCGGAAGACGGTACTAACGCCTTCTTCGATATCGTAGTGATAGAGCGTGGTCGGGCTGGTGTAGCTGGAGAAAGCAAAAAACGTCTCCGTATCTTCTCGCTTGCCATCAAAGCCACTCGCGGTTCCGATGCCTGGCAGAGCCACCTCACGCAGTAGCTCGCCCGTGG
>JANNDD010000821.1:0-14303 GCA_031387365.1 Armatimonas sp.
GACAACCCGTCGCCACTTCGGGGAGTTGCCTTCAACACCATCATGCCCGATATCCTGCGGGGAGCGACCAGCGCGATGGCAATCAATGAGCTGAGCGATCTGAAACTCAGTGCCACGCCCAGTCTTCGAGGAGCACTCGAAGGGCTCTATGCACACGGCAAAGATGCAGCGGCAATTGCGGGCAGAGAGACCCTGGAAGTTCTGACCGTCCTAGAGAAGCTTGATCCGAAGCGCTACGTGCCTGGTGGTGGCGCAAAGTACCCCACGTCGAACCTAGGAAATGGCCTGCGCCAGACAGCCATGCTGCTCAAGGCGGGAGTTGGGGTCGAAACTGCCTGTCTGGATCGTGGTGGCTGGGACACGCATGTCGGACAGAACACCCCCTATCTCGCACAGCAGCTCCAGGATGTCGGAGACTCTCTGGGGGCATTTACTAAAGACTTGGGCACACAGCTCGACGATGTCACGGTTGTGGTGATGACCGAGTTTGGGCGACGTGTTGCTGAAAATAGTGGCCTCGGCACGGATCATGGGCGGGCGAGCGCCTGGTTTGTGGCAGGCGGTGGCGTCAAAGGAGGCAAGGTCTACGCACGCTGGCCTGGCCTGAAAGACGAGCAGCTCGAAGCCCCAGGTGACCTAAAAGTGACGATGGACTACCGGGATGTCTTGACAGAGATCGCCGCACGTCAGCTTGGGGGCGATAAAGCTGCCGCGCTCTTCCCCAGTGCTCCTGGGAAGCTCCCCGGGCTGTTCGGGCCAGCATAATCACCCCTTGAGAGTTAGAAGCACCCCAGCCACAATCAGCCCGCAGCCCGCAGCCAGCGGCCACGTGAGCTTTTCGCGTAGAAAAACCACAGCAAGGACCGCTGCGAGCACAAAACTGAGCTTGTCAATCGGGGCGACTTTAGAGACGGGTCCCAGCGCCAGCGCCTTAAAGTAGCACATCCACGAGGCTCCCGTGGCAAGGCCAGAGAGAACCAAAAATAGAACGGTCTTTTGCGGGAGTTCCGTAAGCCCCTTTGCCTCGCCGCGCGCGAGCACTAGTGCCCACGCCGCCACGAGAACCACTGTCGTGCGAACTGCCATCGCAAGATTAGAGGGGATCCCCTGGATGCCGATTTTTGCGAGAATCGCGGTGAGAGCTGCGAAGCAGGCCGAGAGAAGTGCCCAGCCTGCCCAGTTCATCGGTTAAACCGCACTCTCTAGTGCATCAAACACAAGCCCCGCCCCCCCGTAGATCCCCGCATCGTCACCCAATTCCGCGGCGATAATCGGGCAGTCCTTGATGAGTGTGCTCGACGAATTTGCCCAAGCAGTGCGCCGGATCGGCTCAAAGAGCAGCTCACCCGCACCCGCGACGCCGCCGCCGATCACGATCTTTTCCGGGTTGAGGAGCATCACCACCGACGTGACCCCTAAGCCAATGTAGTAGCCGGTTTCTTCCAGGACTTCCAACGCAACGGCATCCCCCTCCAGCGCGGCATCGGCGATATCTTTGGGCGTGATGCGGTGCCAGTCGTAGGAACAGCGCTCGGCAAGAATGCTCTTGCGTCCTTGGCAGAGCTTGCGTGAGGCGCGCTCACAGATCGCCGCGATCTGGGCCATGGACTCCAGGCTCCCGTAGGCCGCTGCCCCGCCACGCTCGCCTGCAGCCACAATGATATGCCCTAGCTCGCCCGCACCGCCGGTGAAGCCCGTCCAGAGCTTACCGTCTAAGATCAGCCCCCCACCCACCCCGGTGCCTAGGGTAAACATCACCATCGTGCGCGTGCCACGTCCGGCACCGAAGCGAAACTCCCCCAGCGCTGCAACATTGGCATCGTTGCCCATCAGAACCGGAAGCCCCGTTGCCTCGGCAATGGGATCGCCTAGTTCGATATTGCGATACGGGAAGCCATCTTCGTAAAAATTTGGCGCCCAGAGCACGCGCTTGCCCTCGGGATCAATGTGCCCCGGAACACCAATTCCCAGCCCACCGATCTCGGCTCGTGTGATGCCAGCCTCAGTAATGGCTTCGTCCACGGCTTGCTTGATCTGTCCGATGGTTCGTGCCGAGCCTTCCAGGGCAAGCGAAGGACGCTTCCCATGCCCGAGCATCTTGCCGTCGCGATCCAGTACCGCCGCACGAATATTAGTCCCACCCAGATCCGCACCCACCACAAAGCGGGCGTCCCGATTCCAAATCAAAGTTCCTTGCCTCCCCAAATTACCAGGTCAGTATAGCACGCCAACTCTATTTTCCGCCGGTCAGTGCGTCGTTTTCCGTGACCCGCTTCTGCGTCTCTTTCTGAAGTGCCTCTGCTTGATTCATCGTCCGACCCGCCGTTTGCACGGCTTCCTGTGGCGTCGCGTCTTTCGCACAGCCTCCTAAAAACAACAGAAACAACAGAGCACTTGAAAACAAAATTATAGATCGCATGCCCAGATGGTCGGCAGGAGTGCCTATTTCCTGAAGCGTGTGGCCAGTGCCGCCTCCGTGGCGCGGCGGGCGATACGGGTAACACGCAGGCCCTCACGCGCTGAGGGCATTGAACCCAGCTTGCCCGTGTACAGTGCATCGCGCCAGGCGGCGTACATCCCGTGGAAGTCTTTCTCGCTCCCGCCCGGCAACTGAAGCGTGCCCTGGGAGTTGCGCACCTCGAAGAACCAGCCGTCGCGGACGTAACGAATCAGGCCGTCGGTGCCGATCAGCTCGTAGGTAAAAAGATCCACGGGGTTCTGCGCGGTGTGGGCGTAGGAGTAGCTGATCTCAACACACGTGTGGCAGTTGCTCGCGTGGTCCATGTGCAGCCACATGTGTCCAGGCGCATCGTGTTCCTCCACCCACGCGGCGGCGGCCTGCTGACGAATAACCTCCGAGCCGGTCCACCAGAGCGCCAGATCAATCTGGTGCACGCCGCAGTCCACCATCGGGCCGCCCTCCTCAAAGCGCCCAATACGCCGCGACGACTCAAAACGGTTCCCGTGCTCGTCGCGTTCCCACTTGCCATGCAGGTTCCAGAGATAGAGCAGACGCATCGAGCGTACTTCGCCGATCCAGCGCTCGTCCACCATTTGTTTGATCTTCTGCGCCACGGGGCTAAACCGATAGCAGAGCGCGGTGGCAAAGAGAATCCCGGCCCCCTCAGCGATCCCGATCATCTGCTCGATCTCGCTCTCCGTCATGGCGAGAGGCTTCTCACAAAGTACATGAAGCCCATGCTGGGCCGCGCCACGCAGGTTCTCCAGATGAAACGGAGCGGGCGACGTGATGGAGACGGCATCAAGCCCCGAGCGCCAGAATGCGTCAATGTCCGTAAAGGCCTGCGCCTCCGGGTAACGTCCTGCCAGCCGCGCCAGCGCCTCGGGGTTCGGATCGTAGAGAGCAGCAAGGGTCAGGCCGTCGGTTTGGGCGATGGCGTGCGAGTGGCCGTAGTCGGCGACGACTCCGCAGCCTAGAATTCCAATTCGTTTCATATTTCAGCTCACGGCGTGGCGGGCGAGTAAGGCATCAATCAATCCTCCCGACCAGTTCTCGCGCTCGTCTTCGTCGCGGAACTCGAAGCGAATTCCTGCACGACCATCATTGTCTTTCCACATCACATCACAGAGCACCAGAACGGCCTGTGTGGAGGGCGCTTTGAGGCGAGCGGGCGTGGGGCCATCGGCAAACGGCAGGAGGCTATTAAGCCGCGCTCCCCCCACTCCCATGTCTAAAACATCGGCACTGTGCCAACGCACGCTATCGTGAAGCTCTAGGCTGACCCCCTCAGGAAGCGGCCAGCGGCGGAACTCACGGCGGCGTGCGCCCTGCTGATCTGACTTGGGGCGACGAAACGGCTCCGCGGTACGCAGGCGATCCAAAAGGGCCATGGCCTCGTCTTGGCGGCGCAGGATGGCCTCCACATCATCGGGAATCTCTATCTCTTCGTCATCAAATTGCATGGTTGTATTATCGTCTTTAACGAGAGCCTTCCTCACCATCAGAATCGAGCATATCCACATAGATTCCCGGCTCAGAGCCCTCAATCACGGTCGCCCCACAACATTTCTCATAAAATGCCACGGGCCCCGCCCCCGCAATGATACCGTACCCGTAGCCCATTTCTTTAAGCCCGTGGAGCGCGGAGAGTAAGAGGGCGGCGCCGATTCCCCGTCCACGAAAGGTCGGCTCCACACCCGTCGGGCCAAAAAAGCCACGCATCGTGGCATCCACGCAAGCAAACCCAATGACTTTCTGCTCCGAAATCGCGATCCAGCAGGTAATGGGCTGACGCGCGAATCCGGCTTCGGTCTCGTCGGCCCAGCTCTCAGAAAAAGTTTGAGCAATAAAGCGACGCGTACGCGAGAGTTCAAAAGGAAAAGCGCGGCGCACGACAATCCCCTCAGCACGCAGCCGTGCAAGTTCGCCTTCGACGGCGGCTAGTTTATAGAGCGGCACAAGTAAGTCAGGCATGAAAGATTGTACCTAGGTTTCGAACGTTTTACTCCGCCTCACCAAACCCGCGGTTCGAAGAGGCAGGAATTTGCCCTGGTTGCGGTGAATTGCTCTGACGTGCTATTATCACGACGAATCCCCCCGGTGACGGGGGAGCTGGTACGAAGGAACTCCTCGATGATGACTCTTGCGCGCTTGGTTCGTCAGGCTGGCCTCTTGCTGACGGCGCTCGTCGCAGTCTCTTCGTCGGTCAGGGCTGCGGTAGACCCCGCTCTGGCGGACAAATACAAGGCACTGGCGGCGACTGTGGACAACACGGCTCTGGCACAGACCATTCGTGAGCTCTCTACAAACGGCTCACGGGTCGTGGGCTACCCCGGTGAGCGCCGCGCGGCGGACTATGTCGAGAAAGAGTTTAGGAATCTCTTTGGAGATTCGAGTGTCAAGACGGAGAGCTTCACTGCCACCGTTCCCATGGATAAAGGAGCGCGCCTTGATGCCAATGGAAAGACCTACCCTCTCTACTGCATTTGGCCCAATCTCGTGCGCACCAGCCAGCTCCCGCCTGAGGGCTTGGCCGGTTCCCTGATCTACGCCAGCAATGGTTTGCTCGGTGCCTTCAATGGCAAAGAGATCGAGGGCTCTATTGTCCTCGTGGACTTCAACTCAGGAACGGACTGGCTCAACGCCCCTCGGCTGGGGGCAAAAGCCGTCATCTTTATCGAGCCGGACAAGACCATGCGCGGTGAGGCCGAGGCCAAGTTCGTCTCGATCCCCCTCTCCATTCCACGATTTTTCATTAAGAAAAGCGATGCCGCCGCACTCCAAGCACTAGCACTCTCCCGCAAGAGCTTGCAGGCCACGCTCCATGCGGACATGAAGTGGGAGCAGGTTCAGGCAAAGAACTTCCTGGGAATTCTCCCCGGCCAGAGCAAAGACCCCAAGATCGCCAAGCAGATTATTGTCGTGCAGAGCTACTACGATGCCATGTCAGTCGTGCCCGCCCTGGCTCCGGGAGCGGAGCAAGCGGGCGGCATGGCGGGCCTCCTTCAGACAGCCCAGACCTTTAAAAAACGAGGCAATGAGCGCACTATTTGGTTTCTAGCAACTTCGGGGCACTGCCTAGGGCTGCAAGGCGTGCGCGAGTTCATTGACAACCACATAGACGACTGGCAGGTTCCCGGGCCGTTTGCCAAGCTCTTCGGACAGGCAAAAGACCCGAAAGACCCTATCTACCTCTGGGTGGGGCTCGATCTGGCCAGCCAGACCCGAGCGCTGGGGATTTTCTACAAGGCACACTTAATCAATGTTCGTGAGGACACTCAAAATTTGTTCTCCGATATCGCCCGCGTCTCCCGTGAGAACAACGACAAAGTCGCCGAGGTGCTTGGCTACGATGCCAAGAAGCGCTTCTCCGATGGGGTCAACCCCGTAGACGGTAAGAGCTGGCGCAACTTTATCCCAGGACGGCCCGCTTTCGATGCTGAGGTGGTTGGGATGGCGGGTGGCTTTGGGGTCACGTTTTCATCCATTGACGACTCACGTAACCAGGTTGATACGCCTTTTGATACGTTTGAGAAGGTCAATATCGCGAATCTTGCCCTCCAGCTCAAGACTTTTGTGTGTCTGCTACAGCACTACATCAACGATCCCAACGACCAGAACGCCGATCCCAAAAAACAAATCCCGCTCTACAAGACCTGCCAGTGGACCCGTATGGGCCTGCGCTCTGGCTTTGCGACCCTCAAGGGCCGTGTCCGTGAGTACGAGCCGCGCCGCTCCCTGGTGCCGAGTGATCCTGTAGACCGTGCCCTCGTGGTTGTACCGCACAACTCCAACACCAAGAGCTTTATTGGGGTACGGGGTAACTTCATCCAGATGGTGAGCGACGACCAGGGAGGTTTCAAAGGCAAAGAGGGCAAGGCGAGCTTTGCTTTTAAAGGCATGCCTCCCACGACGGCGGATAACCAGGAGCACCGAGTCGAGTCCTACCATGTGGACTCTAAGAGCGGTGATATTGACTATGCCCCCGATAAAGGAGTGACCGGCGCAGCCTACCCTAGCCAGTTCCGCATCACGACCGGAGAAAAAGAAGTCCTCTCGGTGCTCTTCCCGTGTGTCGCTACAAACATCTTCGATCTTGTTGACCAGCAGGCACTCCGTACCCTCTCCACCATGACGATCTACGACGGTATCTCCAATGGGGAGCCCCGTCAGTTTGGCTATGTACTAGCCAAGCCAGAGCCAGGAGTCAGCTATGTCGAGGATACCGCCGTTGTCTTTGCGCGGCGTGGCGATGAGTACGGCACGGGCACGGAGAAGAATGCTGCCACCAATAAGCTGCGGCAGTTTAAGATCATCATGGGAAGTGGCCCGGCAGCCACCCGGTTCTTGCTCATCAACTCGACGCCTAGTAACCCTGAGGGTGAGGGCTATGTGATGGGGGCGGGCCAGGGGAGCGATGCCATTGAGTCGTCACGCTCGTCGGCGATTATCCACACCGCGCTCCGCGTTGCCAAGGACATGTGGAAGCTCGATGACTTTAGGATCCAGCGCCTGATCACGAACAATATCCGCAACAAAGGAATCGAGGGACTCCATGCCAACGCCAAGGAGTTCATTGACAAAGCTGAGGTCGCCCTCGCGGCCAAAGACTACCAGCGCTTTGATACCTACGCCCGTGCTGCATGGGGCTACGAGAGCCGCGCCTACCCGGATGTCACTAAGACGCAGCAGGACGTGGTCAACGGGGTGATCTTCTATCTGGCGCTAATGATCCCCTTTGCGTATTTCCTAGAGCGCCTCCTCTTTGGTTTCTCGGATCTGAAGCGCCAGCTCGGCGCAGTCTTTTCGATCTTCCTGGTGATCTTTGGTATCTTCGCCGCGATCCACCCGGCGTTCCGGATCACGCTCAATGCGGGAATTATTCTGCTCGCCTTCATCATGATGGCGCTCTCCGTTCTGGTGACCGTGCTCGTCTGGCAGAAATTTGAACAGCAGCTCAAGCAGCAGACCAAGGCGATGACCGGGACGCACTCGCTGGATGCGGGGAAGAGCTCCATTGCGATAGCGGCATTTGCACTTGGGGTGGCGAACATGCGCCGCCGTGCAACCCGCACCACTCTCACCTGTGCGACTCTTGTCTTACTGACATTTACGGTTCTCGCCTTCACGTCTATTGTGCAGGAGCTACGCTTTAACCAAGTGCCTGCGCCCGGCAAGCCGCTCTACAATGGCATTTTGCTCCGTGACCCGAACTGGAACGCGCTCCAGCAAGTGGCCTATCGCCTGCTCGACGATGAGTTCGGGAAAACGCGCCTCGTGGCACCGCGTGGCTGGTTCCTAGGCACACAGCCGGGTGAGCAGACCTTCTTGACACTCAAGCGTGCCGACCGTGAGTTCGGGGCCAAGGGAGCCGTGGGGCTCTCCCCCAACGAGGCAAAAGTCACGGGCGCCGGTGATGCGCTCGCGGCGGGGCGCTGGTTCTCCCCGGGCGACACGCTGGTGATGATCCTGCCGCGAAAAGTGGCGGACAACTTGCGTATCACCGACAGCGATGTGAGCAATGCCTCCGCAAAGGTCAGCTTCTCGGGTCAGGACTACACCGTGATTGGGATTCTGGATCAGGATCGGTTCAAGCAGGTGCTGGACCATGACCAGGAGCCACTCACGCCCGTCGACTTTGTCCAGATGCAACAGCTCCAAAAGCAGGGAAAGACGGATAACTCCAGCGGCTTCCAGCAGTATCTTCACCTAGACTCCGATGTGATCTTCTTTGTGCCCTACCAGACACTGATAAATTTAGGCGGCGACCTACGCTCGGTTGCAATCGGCTACGGCGACGATGAGTCGGCAGTGGTTAAAGAGCTTAAAGAAAATCTCATGAAGCGCTTTGACATGAACCTCTATGCTGCATCTGAGAAACTCAATGAAAACCCTGGCAAGATCGAGCGGTTCTCCTCGGTAGGCGCAACCAAAGGTGAGGACTTTGGGACGATTCTGATTCCGATTCTTATCGCGGCACTGATTGTCTTGAACACAATGCTCGGCTCGGTCTTTGAGCGCATCAAAGAGATTCATATCTTTAGCTCAATTGGGCTCTCCCCAAGCAACATCGGGACACTGTTCATGGCGGAGGCGCTGGTCTATGCGATTCTCGGGTCTGTCGCGGGCTACGTTCTGGGACAGGGAATCAGTAAAGTACTCTCCACATTCCACTTGATGCAGGGGCTCTCGCTGAACTTCTCCTCGGTGAGCGCCGTGCTCTCCACACTCGTTGTCGTTGCGGTGGTGATGCTCTCGACTCTCTGGCCCGCCAAGAAGGCATCGGAAGTTGCCAGTCCCTCCAGTAGCAAGACCTGGTCTGTCCCTGACCCCATCGGCGATGACTGGCAAATCCGGCTCCCCTTCGCCGTAACGGGGGATCAGGCATCAGGAGTGAATGGTTTTCTTGCGGAGTGGTTCCAGAGTTACGAGGGCTACTCTGTCGGAGACTTCATCACGGAGGGGATCGTCCGCGAGAGCTTCGAAACGCCTAGGGGGCACGCCTATCGTATCGGGTGCAAAGCCTGGCTCGCGCCCTTTGATCTGGGGGTCTCACAGATGATCCGCCTGGAGACACTACCGACCGATCTAGAGGATGTCTTCGATCTGAAGCTCACCCTTCACCGAGTGTCAGGTGATGTCTCCAACTGGAAACGCGTCAACCGGCGCTTCCTAAATACCCTGCGCAAGCAGTTCCTGGTCTGGCGCACCCTGAGCGCCGCTGATCGAGAGCGCTACCTAACCCAGACCGAGTTCGCGAGCGTGGAGGCGTAAAATGGCAAACGAAATGGACAATAAACACAGCAGCTCCGAGGAACACGGCAGCGAAGATGTCGCGACGCCTCAGCACACGGATCATCAGGATCATAGTGTCCAGGACACCCGCGATTTTATCGAGGCAGAGTCCCAGGGCGATGATAGTGCCTTCGACGAGGGCTTCACGGGCAAGACAATCTTGGGCTCGATCTTTGTCAGCCTGATCATGACGGCGGGTGCGATCTATCTAGGGTTGGTCGCGGGCTCTGGGCTCGGGGCGGCATCGCAGTGGGTGACCATTGTTCTTTTTGCGGAGATCGCACGCCGCTCGTTTTTACCTCTCAAACGCCAGGAGATCTTTCTTCTCTACTACGTCGCTGGTGGCCTTGCTGCTGTCGCGGGTGCGGACCGTGGAATCTCAGGCGGCCCCTTTGGCTGGCTGATCTGGAACCAATACTACATCCAGAGCCCCCAAGCCGCGTCCATTGCCAAGGAAATCCCCTGGTTCTCAAGCCCCAAGCCGGGCTCGCCCGCACTGGATCATCGCAGCTTTCTCCACCCCGACTGGTGGGGGCCGATTGGCGTGATGATGCTTCACCAAACTCTGGAGCGCCTCTCTTGGCTCCCAGCGGGCTACATCCTATTTCGTGCTACCAGCGACGTCGAGCGACTCCCCTTTCCCCTGGCGTCGGTAGCGGCATCGGGAGCGACGGCTCTGGCGGAGGCGGGAAGCAAACAGGACTCCTGGCGCTGGCGTATCTTCTCAACCGGAACCGTGGTGGGGTTGATCTTCGGCGGAGTCTATACTGCGATCCCGATCATCACCGGAACGATGTTCGGGAAGCCCGTGATGCTCATCCCGATTCCTTTCATAGACTTCATGGCGTCCACGGAAACCATTTTGCCCGCAGCCCCCGTGGGCTATTCAGGGGATCTGGGCAAGATTCTAACGGGTTTTGTTCTCCCCTTTGAGATGGTGGTCGCCAGCTTCGTCTCGTCTATTGTCTGTCAGATGGGGCTCAACCCCTTTCTTTACCGGCAGGGTGTGCTTAAGCAGTGGCATCCCGGCACCGAGTCTATTGAGACGCGCGTTGTCAACCACTTCGACTTCTGGCTATCGGCGGGTATGGGCATCCAGATCGCCATCGCGATTATCGGACTCTACATCATTATCAAGGGCTCAATTGAGGCATCCCGTGGGCTGAACCGTGGGACGCGAGGTGCATGGCATGAAGTGCCCGCGGGTCGTGGTGATAAAGCTGGTTGGTGGAAGATTGCCTTAGGTATCTGGCTACTGGCGACACTGGGCTATATCGCCTTCACGCACTACTTGATCCCAGATTTCCCGGTGATGCTACTGCTGGGCTACGGTCTGCTCCTCACACCACTGAACTCCTATGTCGCGGCCCGAATGTTTGGTTTGACCAGTCAAGACGCGCAGTTTCCGTTCGTGAAAGAGCTGACTGTAATGGAGTCGGGCTACAAGAAAATTGACTGCTGGTTCGCTCCCATGCCCATCCACGACTACGGCTCGCTCGCACAGCGCTTCCGTGAGGTGGAGCTTACCAAGACCAAGTTCACCTCCATTCTTAAGGCTGAGCTACTGATGTTCCCGCTGATCATGCTGGGCGGCTTTATGTACTGGTCGTTCATTTGGGGCACCAGCCAGATTCCCTCCAGCCAGTACCCGTTTGCACAGCGCATGTGGCCACTTATCGCGTCGCAACAGGCGATCTGGAACCAGATCAACAAGTCCGGTGGCGCCGCATGGGTTTTGGAGTCCATCAAGCCTCTCTATATCGCCGGAGGGGGGGCGATCACTCTGGCGCTCTATGGGGTGATGTACGTGGCGAAAATACCAATGCTCGCGTTCTATGGCGCAGCAGGTGGTGCCAACGCGCTTCCCGCCGATACCATTCCGACATTTGTGGGGGCTTGTCTGGGTAAATACTACTTTGCCAAGCGCTACGGCGTCACAAAATGGCGCAACTACGCGCCTGTTCTTCTGGCGGGTTTTGCCTGTGGAACGGGCCTGATCTCTATGGCGGCTATCGCTCTTGCCCTGATCGCGAAGGCAGTCCAGCCACTTCCCTTTTAGTTTTCAACCGAATCATGACTGCTGCACCGATCAAAGAAACGCGACGACAGACCAAGCTCTTGGGCTGGCAGGGGTTTACCTTGCGTGTCCCGGATGACTGGGATCTGACAGGTTTTTCGGGTAGCTACGACGAGGGTTACTTGCGGGTAGACGATGGCGAAGAGCAGGGACTGGAGCTTAAGTGGGCAACCGAGCCCAAGAAAACCAAAAAACCACTGGATATCGAAGTGCGCGCGGAGTCTTATCTAGCGTCGCTGGGCCGGGCGGCGAAGAAAAAGCGTCTTGCGTTTGACAGTGAGCTGATCCCCGTACCGCGTGGTGTACAGCGCCCCGGACGGGAAGGTTTCGGGTTTAAATGGACCGGCGATAAGAAAGCTTTTGGGGCACTCTGGCACTGCAAAGAGACACGTCGCGTGGTCATCGCACAGGTCGTGGGAGATCGGAGTGGGCGCAAAGGATTGGCGGGTGTGTCCGAGGGAATTCTCGCCTCCATTGAGAACAAAGACGCTGAACCAGGCTGGCGATTCTGGTCACTTTACGACCTGCAGGTGGAGCTTCCGAGCCGCTTCAAGCTCGCGAGCCAGCAGCTCATGAACGTGTATCTGCGTCTCTCACTCGCCGATGGGATGGAGCGTGTTTCCGTGGAGCAGTGGGCAGTCGCAAATGTCGCTCGCAAAGATGCCTACCTGGATGCCTGGCTCGAACAGAACGCACGTGGCGAGCTCGCTCAAGTACGCTATCAAGCCGATGAAGCGTCTGTTTGTGGGCACGAGGCGGTGGCAATGCAAGGGAGTCTGGCGTTTGGAGCACCCTGGGTGCAGGCGTTTCGCGAGCTTCTCAGCCTGCGCGTTCCCGCGACACGGTTCTCTGCCCGTGCCTGGCACTGTGAGCCATCCAATAAGATCTATCTCCTGCAGAGCCTTCGCCCGTTTCGCGCCTCGGATAGTATCGAGGAGCTGGTGAGCCGAATGGAGTGCCACGTATGAGAGAGTGCCACGTATGAGAGAGTGCCAGGTATGATCGGGCAACTTCGGGCAATGGTGGAAGGACGGCGGTACCGGCCAAGCCGTACGCAAGTACTAACATCGCGGCCCATTCGCCACCCTAAAATAGTCTGGTCACGTGAGCCCGCGCGTGAGGACGGCCTCCCGGATCTCATTCTGGTGCGGATTCCCCGGCGCCAGGATCGCTGGGGAAACTTTGTGGCAAAGTGGTTCAAGCTACCAGACCATAAAAAAATCGAGCTAGATCAGATAGGCTCTGAGGTGTGGGAGCTCTGCGATGGTGCCCATAACGTCGAGAGTATCTCCCGCCAGATCAGCCAGAGTTATAAGCTAAATAAACGTCAGGCAGAGACCTCGGTAACCGCCTACCTGAAGATGCTTGCGGACCGACGACTGATCGGCCTGCAGACCGGAACAAAGAAGAAATGAGCAACGCAACAGAGCCTACCGGCACCACAAACAAGAAGCGGGGCGTCCAGCTCCCCTTCAAAAAAGCCTTTGAGTTCGCGCTCAATACGATCAAGATCCGCTTCTGGCGCTCGATGATCACTGCGGGCGGGGTGTTCCTCGGGATCGCGTTTTTAGCATCGGTTCTGACCAGTAAGGCGGTCGCGGGTGCCAATGTCTCCGTGACGGAAGCCGCCCGTAGCAACTGGCTGGTCGCCCTCTCCCTACTGGTCTGTGCCGTGGGAATCACCAACGCGATGCTGATGAGTGTGACGGAGCGCTTCCGTGAGATTGGAACCATGAAGTGCCTAGGAGCACTGGAGCAGTTCATCGTCAAGATCTTCCTCATCGAGGCGGCACTCATGGGGGCAATTGCTTCGTCGCTGGGCTACCTGACCGGGACTTTATTAATGGTCGCCACTAAGTACTTCTCCTTCAACCCTAAGACTGCCTTTCACGGTGAGACCTGGATTGGCTCGTTCACGGGCGGGGCATTTGGGATGAACTTAGTACTCTGCGTCGGGCTTGGCATCGTGCTGACCATGGTAGCGACACTTTTCCCGGCAATTACGGCATCACGTATCCCGCCCGCAGCGGCGCTAAGATCCGACGTTTAGAGATTAGAGAAAAAATAATGAGCAACGAAAAAAGCAATGGAACCGGTAAGGTGGAGTATGTTGTCCGCGCCAAGGACCTGACTAAAGAGTTTGTGATGGGCAATGAGGTGACTCGGGCGCTCAAGGGCATCTCGATAGATATCAAGCGCGGCGAGTACATCTCGATCATCGGACCGTCAGGCTCGGGTAAGTCAACGTTCTTCAACATGATCGGCGGCCTAGACAAGCCCAACAGCGGGACGGTCTTTATCAACGATGTGGACATGGCCCAGCTCGATGCCAACGAGCTCGCGTTTCTGCGCTGCCACACGATCGGTTATATCTTCCAGACGTTCAACCTGATCCCGGTGATGACGGCACTGGAGAATGTCATGTTGCCCACGGTTTTTGCGGGCATGCCGAGTGACGAGGGCGCAGCGCGGGCGATGGAGCTTCTCGACACGGTCGGGCTGGGCCACCGCTACCACCATAAGCCGGGTCAGCTCTCGGGTGGTCAGCAGCAGCGGGTCGCCATTGCACGGGCACTAGCCAACAACCCTGCCATTGTGCTAGCCGACGAGCCCACGGGTAACCTAGACCAGAACACGGGCTCAGAGATTATCGCCCTGCTGCGCCAGCTCAATCAGGAGCACAATGTCACGATTATCACAGCGACCCACGACCCGAAAATGATCCGGGTTTCTGATCGCGCCGTAATTATCCGCGACGGTCTCGTGGATCAGATCCAGAACCGTGCGGAAATCGAAGCTGAGTTTACAACAAACGACGGACACTAACTTTATGATACTCTACTCCCCTCCCCCTGCCCTCGTCGCTCTCGTCCAGTCCTCGGTCAAGCCGGTGGATCTGCACAATGCCCGGCTTATCGGAGACAAAGTGATCACCCAGGAAAACCTGCGTGACTACCTGACGTTTATCGC
>JANNDD010000844.1:0-2270 GCA_031387365.1 Armatimonas sp.
ACCCGGCGCGAGGCCTGGAGCGACTCCGTGACTTCACGGCGCGTGCCCCGTAGCCGAGCGGCCTGCGTGGTGAAGAGAAGCTGGACTTCCCCTGGACTGCCGTGGAGAGTTCCCTGAAGCTCACACATACCGCCACTGAGGCTGATACTCACAGGGGCTTTGTTTTCTAAAACCAGGCTCTTTTTCTCCAGTGCCTGGCGGCGCGCACCTGGCCCAAGCTTCACCAGAGTGAGGGTGAGCAAGTAGCGAAAAGGCTTCACATCGGCGAGCTGCGCCATCTGTACCAGTAGCTCAATCGCCTCTTTTTCCCCCTGCACCGTGAGCCGCATTTTTTTGTCATCGGGCAGGAGCGCACTGACTCCCTCCGGTTTTTTTAGTTCGGCGGTGAACTTGGAGGGCTTGAGATACTGGAACCGTAGCGTGCGGGTAACAACTTGACGGCCCATTTAGAACTCCGCGCTCCCCGGAGTGCGGGGGAAGGGAATAACATCCCGGATATTTTTCATTCCGGTTAAATAGAGCACTAGGCGTTCCAATCCCAGACCAAAGCCCGCGTGGGGGGCGGAGCCGTACTTGCGCAGCTCTAAATACCACCAGTAGACTTCTTCGGGCAGCTCCTGCTTGCGGATCTTATCAATCAGCACCTCGTAGCGCTCCTCACGCTGGCTTCCCCCGATAATTTCTCCGATGCGCGGCGCAAGGACATCCATCGCCCGTACCGTCTTCTCGTCGTCGTTGAGGCGCATGTAGAACGCCTTGATCTCCTTGGGATAGTCCGTGACAATCACGGGGCGCTGGAAAACCTCATCGGTGAGATAGCGCTCGTGTTCGGACTGGAGATCGCAGCCCCAGAAGATGGGAAACTCAAAGCTCTTGCTGGTGCTGGCTTTTTCTAACAGCGCAACGGCCTCGGTGTAGGTGATCTGTGCAAACGTACTGGTGGCCACTTTCTCCAGAGTCGGGAGGACACTCTCATCAATGCGCTTGGTGAAGAACTCTAAATCCGCCGCACAGGTATCTAAGACGTGCTGAATCACGTACTTGAGAAACGCCTCCGCGAGCACTTTATTGCCCTCAAGATCGCAAAAGGCCATCTCGGGCTCGATCATCCAGAACTCGGCTAAGTGACGCGGGGTGTTGGAGTTCTCCGCGCGAAATGTGGGGCCAAAGGTGTAGGCATTGGTGAAGGCCAGCGCGAATATCTCGGCCTCTAGCTGCCCGGAGACCGTGAGATGGGCTTGCTTGCCAAAGAAGTCCTCTTTAAAGTCAATTGCTTTTGTCTCGGTACGCGGCAGGTTCATTAGATCTAGGGTAGTGACACCAAACATCGCTCCGGCCCCTTCGGCATCGCTGGTGGTGATGATGGGGGTATGAACATAGAGAAAACCACGCTCCTGGAAGAACTTATGGATTGCCCACGACACGGCGTTGCGTACCCGGAAAACCGCGCCAAAGGTGTTGGAGCGCACGCGCAGATGCGACTGCTCGCGGAGAAACTCAAACGTGTGGCGCTTGGGCTGGAGTGGGTAGGTCGTGGGGTCGGCAGTTCCCAGAACGGTGATTGTTTTTGCCTGAAGCTCGACACTCTGACCGGAGCCAGGAGACGCGACAAGCTCACCCTCTATGACAAGGCAGGCTCCCGTAGAGATACCCTCAGGCACGACACTCGGGTCCGCGACCACTTGAAGATCCGCGAAACACGAGCCATCGGAGAGCTGAATAAACGAGACGCCCTTGCCAGAGCGGACGGTTTTTACCCAGCCCCGTGCGACGACAGCGCTGCCGACGGGCTGGGTGAAGAGATCACGAAGATACTGCCCAGGTTCTACCATGGGCTCAGGATACCATAATCAAAATCGGGCAGCGAAACTCGCGTCTCGCTGCCCGATTTCTAGATAAACGCTACGCCTACGGCAGAACGTGAGAGACTGCTGCGCCGGTGCCGATGGAGCAGGTCGGGTCGGTGCCAAGGTTACCCAGGGTGTAGGTTCCGCTCGACGGGCAGGTGGGAGCCCCCCCCTTGATGTAGGTGGTCGTACCGGTGCCACAGAGAGTTGCCAGGGTGCCGCCTGCGACCGCTGATCCCTGGGACAGACGGTTGTCCATCGCATACTGCTCCTTGGCGGAGTCAATCTGGCGCAGGTTGCCCACACAGGCACGAGCGCGAGCCGACTCACGAGCACGGATAAAGTTGGGAACTGCAATCGCGACCAGGATACCAATGATCAGGACGACGATCATAATTTCCACAAGTGTAAACGCACGACGAA
>JANNDD010000870.1:0-6743 GCA_031387365.1 Armatimonas sp.
GGTAGGCTTCACAATATTACAGGCGGCGTCATTAGTCCCGCCTTGGCTACTGGGCTGGGAAACGTTTTCGCCCTAGCATTTGATGCATCGGGTAACGCCTACACGGCGGCCAATGATGGTAACGTGATGAAGACGACGCCCCTTGGCGTTACCAGTGTTTTTGCTAGTGGTTTTGGAAGTAATCAGGGATTGGCTTTCTTGGGAAATGATCTCTATGTCTCATCTGCTCAATTCGGTACTGTCAGTAAGGTTACGCCCGGAGGAGTGGTCAGCACGTACGCATCAGGTTTGGGTCAGGCTCGTGCGCTGACTTTCGATCCCGCAGGCAATCTCTATGTCACACACCCGGCAGATAATTCAGAGGTTCTTAAAGTCCCTTTGGGAGGGGGCTCCTTTAGTGTGTTCGGATCCCTCAATGGAAGTGGTAATGGATATCCGACAGGCTTGACGTTCTTTCAGGATGAGCTTTATCTTGCAGACTACACGGGTGATAGGATCGTGAAGTTTACCTCGGCGGGAGGTAGTCCTACTAACTATGCCACGGGGGTTGATCAATCCTTTAACCTTGTCTTTGGGCCGGCTGCCTCTTCCAGCGCCCCTGAACCTGGCACGCTGGCGTTTCTTGCTCTCGGGGGAACACTGGTGCTGGTGCGGCGGCGTGGACAGCGAAAAGTGGCATAAGGTTTCTATTGCCTGATGGAATCCGAAACGCACCCGACAACCTCTGAGGTGACTCTGACGCTGACCCGGCAGGAAGCGGATGCTCTCCTGGCGCTGTTGCTGCGTGCCCCGGAGACGGTGGAGCTTTCGGCGGAGCGGATCGAGAAGCTGCTCTTTCGGATTCTTAAAACGCTGCCGCTGGGGCAAAACTAAAACGAGCGAGGAGAAATCCTCGCTCGTTTTGGGGTTGACAGAGAGGTCAGTCTTCGAGGGCTTCGTCGCTGAACTCTAGGTTGTGGTAGACATTCTGCACATCGTCGTTGTCTTCGAGCGCGTCTAAAAGCTTGAGGACTTTCTTCTGCTCCGCCACTTCCAGATTCGCCATGGTGGTGGGGATCTGCTGGATGTCCGCCGCCGACGTGGCGATCTTGGCCGCATCCAGGGCATCGCGCACCGTGGCGAAGTCCGTGAACTCCGTGGTGACCTCAAAGCCGCCGTCTTCGGTGGGCTGGACATCTTCCGCGCCCGCCTCGATAGCCACTTCCATGAGTGTCTCCTCGGTGGTGACACCCGGCTCCACGATCATCACGCCCTTGCGCTCGAACATGTAGGCCACGCTGCCGGACTCCCCGATGCGCCCGCCATTTTTTGCAAAGGCGCTGCGCAGCTCCGGAAACGTGCGGTTGATGTTGTCGGTGAGGCACTCCACAATGATCGCAACCCCGCCGGGGCCGTAGCCCTCGAACGTCCGCTCGTCTAAATTGCCGCCGTCCAGCTCGCCGGTTCCTCGCTGTATGGCGCGCTTGATCGTGTCGGCGGGCACGGAGCTCTGCTTAGCCGTTTGAATGGCCATACGCAGCCGGATATTCGTGTCCGGGTTACCGCCGCCCTTGGCCGCCATGATGATCTCTTTTGCCAGCTTGGTGAAGAGCTTGCCGCGCACCGCGTCTTGCTTGCCCTTACGCAACCGAATATTATGCCACTTGCTATGGCCAGACATAGTTCTTAAAATCCTCCGTTGGATTTTACCGCATCGCCGCCGAGAGTAGGCTTCCGGCTACGCGGTGTTTCTCACTTAAGCCTACGGCCCATCAGGACGAGGTCGTGTTCGATGGTTTCGAGGCGTGCCACGCGCGGCATGTAGCCCCAGCGCTCAAAACCCTGTCTTGTGAAGAGGCGAATACTCGACTGATTGGACGCGAATATGGTTGCCGTCACTACCTCAATGCCAAGGGAAGGTGCGTGACGGATCGCTTCGGTCAGAAGATAGGTTCCTAGCCTCTTGTTCTGATAGCGAGGGTGTAAATAGATCGCGAGGTCAGCCGTGATGAAATAACCTGGACGCTCATTCATAAAGGGGAAGAAGCCAAGATAACCAACCACGCCCTCCTCGATTGCCTCCGCGTCTTCCGCGACCCAGAGAGGGCGATGACTAGGGGTGTGCTTCAAGAAGGACTCCCGCCGCGCCTCCACGGTAGTTGGTTCAAGATCGCAGCTGCACTCGCGTGTCGCCACGGCTAAGTTGTAGATTTCGACAATACGGGGAAGATCTGTAGCGACAGCATCTCGGTGTTTGAATTGCATAGAGTCACTCTTTGGTTTGTCAGTGGGGCTGATACTCGAAACTAAACCGTGTAGCGTTTACTCCAGCTCGTGGGAAACGTAAGCCTATTGCCGTAGACAAAGCGAATGAGCTGCCCGTGGTGCTGCACCTCGTGCTCTAGGAGCGCAAAGATAAGCTCAAGCTGGGCCTCGGTCAAGTTCGTGAAGTCCAGCTCGCCGAGCTGTCGCCGTGTCGCCTCCAGCGCGGCAAGCACCGACTCCTTCACCTGCGGCTCCGTGAGGCTGCACGAGAACCCTTTCCAGCCGCCCGCTGTGATCGCCGCGAGGTAGCTCTCTCTCGCCCCGATGATGCACCAAAGCTGCCCCGAGATGCGATTGGAGGGCAAATTGGGCAAGTCTAAGCTCAGAGACGCCTCCTCCAAATGCCCCACAAGGTCGTGCGTGAGTTGGAACGACCCATCTAGCTTTGCCTTGAGTACCTGGTTCATAAATTTTTTATTGCTGCGATCCTCTGAGGGTAGCAACCAACCGCTCTCGCGCTCGCCACTCCAGTATACCCAGTGCTCCCACATACACTCCCTCACCGATCAGATGCACAAGCCCAAAGACACTAGCCACCCGCAGATACACCACACCCGTGATAAAGCAGCCGACCGCCCAGAACAGATTGGCGAGGGCCAGTGCGCCGATCCGCGACACCGTCCGTTGCCGTGGTGTCGCCGCAAGCCAGAGCGAGAAGCAGGCGTACGCTAAATTGCAACACCCCATCACCAGCAAGAGGTTGCTGGGGAGGGCATAGAGTCTGGCCAGCCAGCCTTGGGTGAGCAAGACGGCTACTCCCACGAGCAAGCCACCCGTGCAATCAATCCAGAGGAGGTTCGTCCTACGACTCACGGCTTCTGACGCGTCGCTCGCGCCGTCTCAAAGGCCGTCACCCGTGCCAACCCCGCCGCCAGCTTGGTCGCATCGTACTTACGCTTTGCCACCTGCGCCGTTCCTCGAGTTCTTCTCATCACTGCTCAGGCTCCCATGGCTGCACTCTCTCAACCACTACCTCACGACAAACGAACTTTGCACCGACACCCCAAGAGCTGTCGAAGCTGACATCGAACTTCACATTCTCCAGTTGCCGAGCGCGTATGTCCTCGATCCTCAATCCCATCAGTGCATTTTGATTGTTGAAGCCGCCAATCTCTAGGTTGTCGATTCCTCTAAACCTGATCGTGACCAAGACATGGTTGCGAAGCACGTAATGCCCGCTGGACGAGACTTCTCTGGTCATCTCGAACGCGTGGATATCGGCGATGAGATCCGGGCCCACAACGAAGTCATCGGTGACCTTCAGTTCTAGCTTGCGAACCTCAGCGTCATGGAACCCCGGCCAGTAGCCGAACACGTTGGTCACAAGCAAGGAACCCTCTATGTCTGGTCGATTCTCCATAGCGTTGGCTTAACGAGTGTTTCTGCCGAGGCGGAAGGCCGTCGGCTGGAGCGTAGGGTTGGGCTGCACTCACTGTGCCCTAGAAGCGAATTCGCTTCCCGCTGGCCGTCGCTTCGCCGCCTCCGTCAATGGCTTTGCCGTCTTTGCTGAAGAGTTTAAGGCTGAGCTTGGAGTCAAACGAATTGCCATCTGCCGATAGCGTGATCTTCTGTGAGAGGATGCCGTAGCCATCGGGAGCCCAGCCGCCGCCTTTGATCAGCTCCTCAGCAGAGGCGACAGCCTTGGGCTGAAAGAAGCGGTACTTCGCCTCATACTTTCGGGGAGCGACTTTTCGCCAGACACCGTAGGCGGGGGGAGCGGGCGGTGCACCGTCGTAGTTTGAGGACTCGGTCATGGTTCCACCTGCGTGGAAGGCGTACATGAACTCAAGGTCTTTGGTCGTGGCAAAGGCCCCGGTGGTGAACTGGACTTTCCCTTGCCAGGCACCCGCCAAGCTGTCGGTTGCTTTGCGTGTCTGTGCAAGGCTGGTGCTCGAACTTGCTGTGACAAATAGGGCGATTGCGCAAGCGGTGAGTGCTACAGGTCTTGTGTACATTTCCGTGTTCCTCGAAGTGGTGCCTCTGGCGTGGCGGCCAAAAGGATGGAGCATTCTACCCTAACCCTCGGTGGCTTTTTGGAAGAGCTTGCAGATGAGGCTGCGCGTTCCATCGGGGCGCACGAGCCAAAAGCCTTTGTAGTCCGCGTTGACTTTGGGGGGCGTCTTGGTTGGCTCGTTGCAGTAGAGCTGCCAGTAAACGGCATACGGGCAACCAAAACGCTGCGCCTCTGTTAGCAATGCCGTGGTGCGCTCAAAGGCTTGCTGTGGGGTGCACTCGGCTTCGGGCATGCCGAACTCGCCCACATAGACGCCGTGCGCGCCGAACGGTTTTGTCGGGCGCTTGTGCTTCGCGAGGAAAGCCAGAGCCTCGGCGAAGTTTGTGGGGGAGTCTTTGGTGTCCCAGGCGGAGTACGATGCCAAGTCCACGGGGACGTGCGGCAGGACATCGGTGGTGACACTGGGCGCACCCTGGACTTGGGCCTGCCTGACAAGGTTTACCTCGCAGGCGTGGAAGACCCGTGCACCTCCGGTTCCGAACTCGGCACGTGCGCGGACGACACCTCGCTGCCGTGCGGCCAGCCAACGAACCATTGCCGCCGTCGCGGTGGGCGTGGGCTTGGTGGCGGGGTCAAAGCTGCCACGGAGCGCCCAGTCACCCTCCCAGTTCTGGAGGATGAAGGTCTTAGAGGTCTTGGCGTAGTTGTGGAGCAAGTGGCGGGCCAGGGAAGCGAAACACGCTTCCTCCGCCTGCTCATCGTCGGGTGAAAAGCTCTCCCGCCAGTAACCCGCGGCACGCCCCGGTCGAAATGCCGTCAGAATAAATGTATCGAAGTCTCGCGCGAACAGGGCACGGTAGTAGGGTGTACCCGCAAGCGCATCGAGTGTGACTACCGTGGGCCACTGCGAGTGAAAGGGGTAGAGCTTCGGGGAGGGGTTGTCGGTGTCGAGGCTCAGACTTACCTTGATACACCGTGCGCCGATGGCGTGTGCAGCCGCAGCGCCTTCGTTGAGGTAGTCGGTCTGAGAAAAGCAGTACAGCCCCCCGATATGGGCCACGCCCAGCTGAGTCCGCGCGGCTGTGCGGGTAAAAAGTCTTTCTCGCATGGTATTTCGGTGAGCCTGCTTCAGCTGGGCATGCGGGTTCCGCCACCGAGGCTTGTAACACGCCGACACCGTAGCCAAGCCGACGCGTGACCCGCAGTGACTCGGCAGTGATGTGTGCTACTTGAGGGCGCTTTGCACGACAGCCGTGTCCGTGTGCTGCGTGAAGGAGGCAATGCCATTGTCCTTGAACTTCCAGACATGCACAAACGGGGCGCTGAAGCTCTTTCCGGTTGCCCTATACGTCCCGCTGTACTGCCCCAGCGCCACGACCGTCTCCCCCTCGGCGACCAGCTCATGCGGAACGGCAGCAAAGCCATCCCACTCGGAACCGAGCTTCATGAAGACATTCTGGAGCACCGCGTCGGGGCCAATATAGGTGCCTCCATAGGGAAAACCCTCCGCTTCGGTCCAGCGGATATCCGGCGCAAGGGCAGCAAGCACCGTCGGGATATCGCCGCTCGCAAATGCCGCGTAGAGGCTGTTGATCGTCTTTGAATGTTCTGTCATTGTTGTTCTTCTGCAAGTTTATAGGTCTGCCGCAGTGATTATAGGGATAACATAATTCTACCCTGATTCTCGGTTGCTTTTCGGGACACAAGATAGATATGGAGCGCGGAGAAATTGGTGATGGGGCATGATGAGGCTTCGTCCGACGAGCCATTCTACCTGATCTCACCAACCGCCACGGTACGGAGTCTATTCGGGCGGAGGGGGAGGTACCCGTCGAAACGTAGTCCAGATCCAGGTGATCAGTCGCGCAAGGATAAGAACTACTCCCGCAAAGAATGCACTCGTGAGCGCGTCCCAGAATGCCCAGAGCAGCGCGATTCCGAGCAACACCGCGACGATAAGGAGAGAAGTGTGCCAGTCAATCATAAAACAACCTCGTTGCGGATCAGACACGCGTTGCCAGGGTGAGGTTGCTACCAGGAAATGCCTGTGCGAGCTTGGCCCTGCTCTGTGTCTTGGTCGAAAGCTGAGTTTATAGTGCGCAGAACCCTTCCGGCGATAGCGAATAGCCTTGCTCGCTCTGCCGGACCTTGGGGAAGTGTGATCTCTAGGCCGTCACCGTCCTCATAGTCCTCCTCAATCGTTAGACCTGTCACGCGCACCTCGACCGCACCGGCGTCGTAGAACTCCTTGACCAAGCGCAATAAGTCGTCCCCGACGATCTGGTCTTCGCTGCTATCGGAGATCATGCGTTCTTTGCCATCTTGTTGCTCAAGCCATGCAAGCGCTTCTTGGTTTTCATCATCGTGATCTATCATGTTGCTCTCATCAATACCTTCGCCAAAAATCGTGGTTAGGCCGGCCTGAGTGGCGGCAATAAAATAGGGCTTTTGGAGTACAGTCAAAGTGACAAAACCAGACTGGACA
>JANNDD010000943.1:0-6449 GCA_031387365.1 Armatimonas sp.
AGAATCGCGATAATAGCGATCACAACTAAGAGTTCTATAAGAGTAAACACTCGACGGGCCACTATAAAGTACACCTCACAGGGGAATGTAATGAATTATACCGATACTTTCATGGATAAGCGGATAAAAATTCCGTGTCCAACAGCGACCAGTTTTTGTCGAGCGGGCCGTGCTGTAGATCCGCCTCGACCCGTCGGCGCACGGTTTTTCCCGCGCCATCCGTCCAAATCACTTCCCCGCGCACTTTATAACGGTGCGGTTTGAGATGTGTCAGGGTCAGTGCGCGAAGCTGCGCCGTCGGGGCGATTTGCTTTGGCAGGAGCTGACTGCGGACAAACTTCTGCGCGGAGGCATAGGCATCCCCTTCAAGCTCCTTTCGAAACTGGCGCAGGATAAGCTGCCGTGCCTCCGTGGCCGCTTGCTCATCTTCCTGGCGTGTTTTCCACCAGCGCTGCCCAAAGGCACCCAGTAGCAGAAGTGCTGGGAGGAGAAAAAGAAGCACACGGCGGAGTGTCACTCTGGCAGTGTACCTCTACGCGGTATACTTCTGGGTGTATGGATCCCACCACACTGCTCAAGACAATCGTATCGCTGATCGTGGTGGTCGAGCCTCTGGGAGCCGCGCCTCTCTTCCTCTCACTCACCCACAACCAGACCACGGCGCAGCGCAATCACACGGCCCGCCGCGCAATTGTGGCGGTTTTTTTGATCCTGCTCATCAGTGCGCTCATCGGTAAGCTCCTTCTAGAACTCTTTGGGATCAGCCTGGCGAGCTTCAAGGTCGCCGGGGGAATTCTCTTTCTTTTTATGGGCTTGGAGATGATCAATGCCCAGCCCAGCCGCTCACGTCAAACCCCTGAAGAAGCCGAGGAAGCCGAGCACCGCGACGATGTGGCGATTGTGCCGATGGCGCTGCCTCAGCTCGCGGGGCCAGGCGCGATTGGCTCGGTGATCTTGCTGGCGCAAAAGGGCCCGTTCTTTCCCCACATCCTCTGGGTAACAGGCGTGATTGCGGTGGTCTGCTTTGTTGCCTGGCTCTGCCTGCGCCTCGCGGACCCGATGGGAAAGGCACTGGGAAAGACGGGCCTTAATATCATGACCCGTGTGATGGGCCTGATCGTGGTGGCGGTCGCTGTGGAGTTTATGATTGGCGGTATCAAAGAGCTCTGGGCAGGCTAGCTCAGGCAGCTTTACGCTGATCGAGGAGGCGCATCGCTGCCGCATCGTCCAGGAACGTAGGGGCACTCTTTTCTTCCTCATCCGAGCGCTGGAGCAGATACGACTGAAAGCCATCGAAGAAGACAATCACCCCGGTCATTTCGTCCACCTTTGTCAACAGCTCCTGACGATGTTCACGCCCTTCTTGCTCGCGTTCGGCAAGCTGCTCACGCATCCGGGCAAGCTCCGCTTCCAGAAACTCAATGCGCCAGCGGGTGGCCTGAATAGACTCACTATACTCAGTGGTATGCCGATTCAGCTCCTGGCGAATCTGGACAAGCTGGGCGGCTGCATCCCCCACCAGCTCTGCGGGATCACTCTCAGAGCGCTGCTGGAGCTCCTCTTCCATGCACCGGAAGCGCGAGTCCTGGGACAGATGCCCCGGCAGTGAAGAGAGAAACGCCACGACATCCTCCGGACTGTAGCGTACCGACAAAGGCGGCGAGGCAGCGGCGATTTCCGAAGACCCCGACGGCTTATCTTCCGCAAGCCCCGCGTTGGAGAAGACGGCGGCAAGGGCTTCGTCGTAGGAGCTCAGCCCACTCGGGGAAGTCGCGGGCGGCGTGTGCTCTCGGCGCGACGGCTCCTCACGCGGGCTGGAGAGCACCAGTGGCCGCGTCAGCGCTGAGGAGTTAACCACAACACTATCAGAGCTCGCCTTTGCAGGGAGCGCTTCGGGTAGATTCAAAGCAGAGTCGTAAGGCATATCAAAATTAGAGAAGCTAGCTAAAAGTAAGCCGCCCGTTGTGCTTTAGTAGATTACGAACCGCATCCTCTCGCAGGTACGGTGGAGCCTCCGCAGGTGCTTGCGTGTACTTAGCGTGGCGCAAGAAGCTCTGGTAGCGATCAAAGAAAACAATAATCCCCATCATCTCATCCAACCGCGTTCGCAGGCGCTGGCGCTGGTCACCAATAGTCGTCTGGCGCTCTTTTATTTGGCTACGTAGCCGAGTAAGGCGCTCCTCCAAAACCTGGATACAGATAGTATCATCGGTTTGGCAGCGCTGAAAATTCTCCTCAAGCTCGCGTACTTCCTGGCGAATCTGCACAATGAGCTGTGCCGCCTCACCCACAAGCTCCGAGGCAGTCCCACTCTCATCGGCGGTGATCCCTCGCAAGAGCTCCTGAACCCGCTGGCAGCGCTCCTCTTCGCTCAGACCGTGTGCGAGGTTAGAGAGGAAGTCTATGGCATGTTCCGCAGTAAACTGCGGCGCAACAGGCTCTACCGCAAGAGTTTCTTCGTTGAGCATCGCACTGATATCCCAGCCACCCAGCAGTGATTGTAGGGGAGCGGGGGCAAGCGCATTCGCCTGAAAACGCGACGGTTCCTCAGAGAAAGTCAGCGGCGGCGGAATGGGGATATCGGGTTCGATCCGATAACTTGAGTTAGTCCTCACCGCTGTCTCAGGCCGCTGCGTCGTGGGCAGCTCTCTATCTGTGAGAGTGCCGACGCGCGGTGCTGTTTTTGTCCCCATCCCCACCATGATTTTATACCTCCCCTGCAAAGTCGTGTTTATTGTTTATCGGAAGAAATCCCAGTGATTTTCCTGTCTCGTATATTTGTTGGGTAATTGCCCCCCTCACTCGACCCGCAGGATTACTAGGATTACCAGGTTTCTTCGTTTTTTTTGGTTATACTAGGCACATGCCTTCCGAACGTCTTATCCAACAGCTCGCCTTTCTTGTGGAAGCCGACCAGCTCAAGCGGGTGCTGCGGCGCACGTCCCTGATCGGCAACGACCGCAAAGAGAACACGGCGGAGCACTCCTGGCACTTTGCCTTGATGGCTCTCACCCTTGCCGAGCATGCGACCGAGCCGCTTGATGTGCCCCGTGTTCTCAAGCTCGCCTTGATCCATGACCTAGTGGAGATAGATGCGGGCGACAGCTTTGTCTACGACAGTGCAGCGATGGCCGACAAGGCCGAGCGGGAACGGGCCGCTGCCGAGCGCATCTTCGGGCTCCTGCCTTTAGATCAGGCCGTCGAGTACCGCGCACTCTGGGACGAATTTGAGGAGCAACAGACTCCCGAGGCGAAGTTCGCCGCCGCCGTGGACCGGCTCTGCGGGATGCTCCCCAACTATAAAAATCAGGGCGGGAGCTGGACGGAGCACGGGATTACGGCGGTGCAGGTGACCGGGCGCAACTCCCCCATTGGCGAGGGTGCCCCGGCGGTGTGGGAGGTCGCGCGCGGCTGGATCACCGAGGCGGTCACCAAGGGCTGGATTCTACCAGAGTGAGCAGGCGAAAAAAATAATACCGTGCCTTCCTAAATAGGTTCACTTTGTCCGAAAGAGTAACTATGAAAACGCTTTTTGGTACACGGCGGGGCTGGGCCGCAGTTTCCAGCTTTCTGATGCTGGCAGCGCTGATCACGGAGCGCCTGACCCACCCGCTGGCGGCGACACTCTTTGATGTGGCGTCGGACTTCTTCAGCCTGCTGGGTGTGCTAACCCTAACACTTACCCCGCTCGTGCTGGAGTGGATTCTGACGCGCTCCCTGGTGGTCGAGAGCGCGGAGTGGGCACGCTGGGGCCGGGCACTGGGTGCAGTGGCTCTCTGCTTTGCCTGCCTGCTGCACCTCATGATGTGGCCGGTCTACTGCGTCGCCTGGGGAGGCTTGATCGCGGGACCTCTCATGACTTTAGGAAGCCTCACGGGAGCGAAGTACAACCCGAGGCTGGTGGAATCCCTTCAGTTCTGGCTCTACGGGTTCCTCGCCTACGCCCCGCTTGTGGCAAGCATTGTCCTACTCTGCCAGATGGCAGCGCTCAAGCACCTGACGGACAGCCTGGTGCGCTCGCGGCGGATCTACTGGCTCGCCCTCACCGGTGCATTTGTGGTCTTTCTGCTGCGCCCGGCGGTGATGGGCTACCATGTGCACCAGGCCGTGACCACAAAGAGCGACGGGGCGCGCGAGAAGTCTCTGGCACTGCTGCGGGTCTTTGGGGCGGAGTATGATCTGCGCGTGCTGGCCTTCCGGCGCCCACCGACCTACGCGACCTTTCTTGCCAGTGGCGGTATCTTTGGTAGTGAGATCTTCGGACGGCGCTGGGACTCCCAAGACAATGCCCGTAAGGTCTACTTCCTGATGACCGGGACTCCGTTTAGCAAGGCCCCCACGCCGCCCATTCAGAAGAGCCTGCTGGATCAGAACGACCAGATGCGCCTTGAAGAGACCGGAGGCGAGCGGGTGGGTGCCACGATCACCGGTCTGCGGCTTGCTCTGTCGGAGCGTGCGGTACGCTACTCCCCCAAGACACAAACCGCGCAGATACACTGGACACTGGCCTTTGAGAACACCACCGACGAATCCCAGGAGGCGCGTGCGACAATCACGCTTCCCGAGGGCGCTGTGGTCAGTGATGCCTGGCTCTGGATCAATGGCGAGAAGCGCCCGGCAGCGTTTGGTGGCAAGGCGCAGGTGCGAGCCGCCTACCAGGAAGTGGCCGTCGTGCAGCGCCGTGACCCCCTGCTTGTCACCTGCACCGATCCACGCCGTGTGTTGATCCAGTGTTTCCCTGTGCTCCCACAGAAGACCATGCAGGTTCGGCTACAAATTACGCAGACGGCTCTCGGGGGCAAGCTCGCTCCCGCGCAGCTCACCGACATCAACTTTGAGCAGCCAGAAACCACGCCCCAGACCGTGAGCGTCAATGGCAAGCCCTGGAGCGGCGAGAACCTAGCGGTCGAGCCTCTGCAGCTGCCCGCTGGGCTGATCCAGAAAGCCGTACCCGCCACTGCGCCTGCCGATGTAATTGTTGCCGTGGACCCGTCGGCGAGTGTGGGAGAGAAGATCGAGATCACTAAGCTGACGGCGGCACTGAAGTCGCTGCCCACGGGTTCACGCGTGAAGTTTGTGGACACACGCCTTGCAAAAGGCGAGGAAAGTGTCTGGACAGACGCGGCGCAAGTGACGGAGAGCTTCCTAAATTCCCGTCGCTTTGTGGGCGGCGTGGATGCCGTGCCCGCTCTCAAGCGCCTGAGCCAAACAGAAAACACTGCCCGTCCGACCACGATTCTCTGGCTACATGGCCCGGTGCCCCAGGAGGCTGTGAGTCCTCAGCCACTTC
The DNA here is from genome assembly GCA_031387365.1 of Armatimonas sp. Classification (GTDB taxonomy): domain Bacteria; phylum Armatimonadota; class Armatimonadia; order Armatimonadales; family Armatimonadaceae; genus Armatimonas. The sequence continues at coordinate 5,291 of JANNDD010000943.1, forward strand.
TGGAAGCGCGAAGCCTGCACAAAAATACGCCGTCGCTGGTGGGACTGCTGGTCGCCCCCGGTCAAGATGTCGTGATGGACGCCCTTTCCACCGACAAGCGCATCCACACACTCGAAGGCACAGACTGGGCCGGAGTGGTTGAGAGAGCGGCACGCGCGGCCCCCCCCGCCCCCGCACCCAGAGGGTCCCCGGGGGGAGCCAGTGGGGATCTCATCGCACTGGGTGGCCGAGAACCGGCACTGGGCGGAATCTATCTCGCACCAAGCGCCGATGCCGATAGCCAGACCGACTGGGCACGACTCGCCGCCACCAGCCGCGTGCTCCGGGCGTGGTACACCGGCTACGACCAGGATGCCCTCGCCAAAGCAGCAGCCCACCGCCGCCTCATCACCCCGCTCTCCGGTGCGGTCGTGCTGGAAAACAAGGAACAGTACGAGCGCCACGGCCTTGATCCCAACAACGGCCAGCCCAAGCCAGGCGCGCCCGATGTTGCCAGTGCTCTCGCACCGGAACCAGGAACGCTGGCCCTCTTTGTCCTGGGGAGCGTTATTTTCGGGGTGCGGGCACGAAGACGAGCCAGTCGGCTTCGGTCTTAAATTCGGAGGGATCGGCGGTGCGGATATCGGGAACGGGAATCGCTTTAACAATCGCGAGCTTCGTTCCCAGGGGGCGCTTGAAGAGAGTGCGCGCCGCCGTGCCCATACCGCCATCCGAGTGGAAGCTGCCGTTGACATGGTAGACCACGTGGCCTTTATCCAGCGCCCGAACAATCGTCTCCGCCATCGTGTCATCACGCAGGCACTGCGCCTCGTAGATTCCCCGGAGCCGGGATGCATCCATCGCGGGGCCGTGGCTGGCTCCCATTCCCGTCATGGTGGCAAAGAACTTCCTCTGGTAGGTGTCGCCCATCGGGGCCGTGATCGCGGCGGCGATGAGTGTTTTCTCCACAGGCGTAAGGCTCTCTAGCCCCGCGAGGCCTTTCTGCCCGACCAGTCGGACGAACTTCGCGGGCGCATTAGAGCCAAACACGGCGAGTTTATTGGCTTTGGCGTACTCCACCATCGCTCGGTAGTCGGTTGGGTAGGTCTTCCAGAGCGTGACGGCTTTTGCGAACGCCGCTTCGTCAATCTTGCCCGTGAGGTAGTCATCAAGGCCGGGC
>JANNDD010000981.1:0-16145 GCA_031387365.1 Armatimonas sp.
CCCCGGCCTAAACCAAGGAGTGACCGTCTCTTTTACCCTGCCCAATCCTTCGCTTCCCTTGCCTATCTCGGACGACCCCCACTACGAGCGAGTGCTTACGGAGGTGCGACGCTACTGCCTCAGCCTTCTCTCCAGCAGTGAGGGGCTTGGCTCCGCGCACGCCTACTTTGATGCCACAGCGCATACGGGTCTCGTCCGCGAGCAGAAGCGCATTTTACAGCAGTTCCAGAGCTACCTCGATACTCTGGTGTAGTCGCGGAGCGACATCGTGGCCGAAGGCCAAAAGTGAAGCGAGCCTCCCACGTTTATGTGGGGTGGCTAACCGGGCGCTCTGGCGATACAACAGCTCTCAGAGTTGCAAAACGTACTTATTTTAACCCGTGACGCTCCTGACCGTCCGCCGCTTCAAGTGACGCACGCGCTGATGGCGGCGAGTCTGCATGTCTGCCCCCTGGCCTTTGATGCCGATGAAGGGGAATGGATCGGGGCGTTTAATGGGGTTCCGCCGCATCTGATTGTGGCCGATCTTTCGGATAGCAGTGAGCTGTTTTTGCTACGGAGCGCCCGGAGCCGCCTGCTATCAATCTGGGGAGAAGGTGTCCCGATACCGCCCCTGCTGGCTCTCCTCACCCGGCGGCACTTGACTTCTCCAGAGCTGCGCGCCTTTGTGGATGATTTTTTACTGCCTCCCTACGAGCCTGAGGAAGTCAAAGCCAGGGTCGCCCTGCTCTTTTTCCGCAAGCGCTCGGTCGAGGCGGGCGACATGCTTCACTTCGGCGGAATTCGGCTGAGCCTAGGCGCAGGGAAGGTCTCCACGGCGGAGGGCAAGCCACTGGCTCTCACACCGCGCGAGTTTCAGCTCCTGCGTTTTTTGCTCACCCACCGGGGGCGGCGCTACCCTCGTGAGCAGATTCTTGCGATGGTCTGGGGCGTGGACTATGAGGGTGGCGAGCGCACTGTGGACATCCATATCCGCAGGCTACGCGCCAAGCTCCCCCCCGAGACCGCCGAGCTTTTAGAGACACGGCGGGGACTCGGGTATGGGTTTCGGGTGGACTGAAAGCTACCGAAGCGCCACCTTCAGGGCATCGTCGGCGTGGCGCAGAAAAATAAAGCTTAGCTCCGCGCGCACATCCTCTGGAAGATCGTCCAGGTCTTTCTCATTCTCGGCGGGCAGAAGCACGATGCGGATCCCGGAGCGGTGCGCAGCGAGCACTTTCTCCTTGATCCCCCCAACGGGGAGCACCTTCCCCCGCAGCGTGATCTCACCGGTCATCGCCACATCGCGGCGCACGGGCCGACTTGAGATCGCCGACGCCAGTGCCACGGCCATAGTCACACCCGCTGAGGGGCCATCTTTAGGGACCGCGCCTGCGGGGACGTGGATATGAATATCCTTGCCCTTGTCCGCATCCTCAGCAATTCCCAGAGTTGTCAGGCGTGAGCGCACAAAAGTCCACGCTGTCTGTGCCGACTCCCGCATCACTTCCCCTAGCTGGCCTGTGAGGGTCAGCTTGCCCTCGCCGCGTGTGGGAAGTACCTCAATGGTGATCGTGTCGCCTCCAGCCTCTGTATAGACCAGACCCGTCGCCGCCCCCACCTCGTCGGCCTCCTCCATCTTGCCCCAGTCGTAGCGCGGCTTGCCTAGGAGCGTCTCCAGGGTCGGCACATCCACCGCCACCACCGTGCTCTCGTCACCCGCGATCTTGCGCGCCGCCTTCCGGCAGAGCGAGCCGATCTCTCGGTGAAGGTTTCGGACACCCGCCTCACGCGTGTACTCACGAATCAAGTGCACCAGACCATCGTTAGAGAGCGTGAAGTTCTCCTCGCTCAGCCCATGGCTCTCGCGCTGCCGGGGGAGGAGATGGTTTTGTGCAATTACGCGCTTCTCGCTCTCGATGTAGCCCGAAAAATAGATCACTTCCAGCCGGTCACGCAGCGCCGGGGGGATGGTATCGAGTAAGTTCGCCGTGGCAATAAAAAGTGCCTGAGAGAGATCAAAAGGAACTTCGAGATAGTGATCCGAGAACTCTTTGTTCTGCTCAGGATCCAGCGCCTCTAAAAGCGCGGAGCTAGGATCGCCACGAAAGTCATTGCCCAGCTTGTCAATTTCATCCAACACAATCACGGGATTGCGACTGCCCGCCTGTCGAATGGCCTGTAAAATACGCCCCGGCATCGCTCCGACATAGGTTCGGCGGTGGCCACGAATCTCAGCCTCATCGCGCACTCCCCCCAGGGAGAGCCGTGCGAACTTGCGCCCCAGTGCCCGCGCCACCGAGCGGCCCAGGCTGGTTTTGCCGACACCTGGTGGCCCAACGAAACAAAGAATCGGTGCCTTGAGCTTGTCACCCGCCAGCTTTCGCACTGCCAGGAACTCTAGGATCCGCTCCTTGACCTTAGGCAAGCCGTAGTGATCCTCATCAAGGATACGCTCCGCCTCCGTAATATCCAGGCGGTCCTCGGTGAGAGTGCTCCAGGGCATCGAGACCATCAGGTCCAGATAGTTGCGCAGAACCCCCGCCTCGGGGCTCACCAGCGGGGTCTTCTCGAAGCGATCCAGCTCTTTAAAGGCACGTGCCTCAATCTCCTCAGGCATCTTCGCCGACTGGATCTTCTCCCGGTACTCTGCGAGCTCACTGGCGCGGTCATCGGCCTCCCCCAGCTCGGACTGTATCGCCTTGAGCTGCTCCCGCAGGAAGAACTCGCGCTGGTGATCGCCCATCTCTTTTTCGACGCGGGAGCGGATGTCTTTTTGGATCTCCAGAATCGCGCTCTCTTCGTGAAGCACAGCAGCCAGCTTCTCCAGGCGCTCGACAACCGAGAGCGTCTCTAAAAGCTTCTGTTTCTGCTCCACCCGCAGTGCCAGATAGGGAATGATCGTATCCGCCAGCCGCCCCGGCTCGTCCACGGAGAGTACATTGACCAGCGCCTCAGGAGGAATTCCCTTGGCATCCGTGACCAGTCGCTCAAACTGCACCGTGACCGTTCGAGCAAGTGCCTCGACCTGTGGGGTAGGAGGCTCCGGTGGTAGCGGGAGCGACTCAACCTCGATCCGCAGGTAAGGATCGGTCTGTAGGAAACGCCGCACCCGAATACGTGGCCCCGCCTCCAGAAGCACGCGCAGCATTCCATCAGGGATACGCGTGAACTGCATTACCTCCGCTGCAATCCCAATGTCGTAGAGATCGCCCGGGCGCGGGTCTTCCACTTGAAGATCACGCTGGGTGATGAGCGCCACCATCCGTGGCCTGCCCTCCTGTGCGACCTCCACCGCACGCACGGAGCACTCGCGCCCCAGGGTAAGCGGAAAGATCATTCCCGGAAAATAGACACTGTCCCGGATAGGAATGAGGGGCAAGACACCGGGTACCGGCTCCCCTTCCCAGTCCGCTTCTAGCTCTTCCAGAAACGCTTCGTCCTCTTTCAAGAGAACATCCTCTAATAAATCCAGCCCCAGTGGGGCGATATCTACACTCTTCTTGGCCTTACGTGGCATTCGCCCATTGTACCAAGCCTCCCTACCTCTGCCACCGCCAATAATGCTAGAGCTTGAAAAACAAGAGTAATCTCTTGCAGTGGCGTGATTTGTGCGATAATTTCGGTATATGCAGCGCCAAGCAATTTTAGAGGAAGAGACGATCACCACCGCTCCGGCTCCCCCACAAGAAAATACCGCCCAGTCCGCGATCTCCTGGCTAGCGGGTGTGGCCAGCGGCACGCTGGGAGCGGCAGCGATGACCACCCTGGCGCGTTTCCAGAACCCGGAGATGGTGATCGGGCAGCAGAATGCCTGGCTGCTCTATGCACTGCTCGGCGCGATCCTGGGCTTCTGTGCCGCTTCCGGTCGGCGCAAGGCGGCACGGGTGGCAGCGGGAATGAGCATTGCAGTCTTTCTGAGCCCGTGGCTCCTGGAGATCATGTGTGCCTTCTTGCGGCTGCCAGTTCCTCCTGCCGCGCAGTCTCCGCTCGTGATCAATGCGTGCTTGCCTATCGGGGCCTTTGTCTTTCTTCAGAAATGGTCTCCGAGGCGTGCGGCAATCTACGGGGGAATCGCCTTCTTTTTTCTGGACTTACTCTACAACCTGATCACGGTCGGTCCGGGCGGTGGTCTCGGGCTCGCGGTGATCATCTCGACACTCCATGGTGCCCTGCTGGGTGGCCTGCTGGCCTTTCTGCGCGAGTGCTTCGCTGCCCTCCAGCCACGTAAACCAAAATAAATCCCCCTCATTCTTGAGGATTAGGGGGCGGCTTCGCGTAGCTCCCGCGCCAGTGTTACCGGATCGCACACAACCCCCGCCCGCTTGAAGTAGTCGCAGAGGCGGGTGAGATCGCGCAGGAAGATCTCTTCGGCGTGCTCGTTCTGGTCGAAGCGCACTACCTGAGGTAGATCAATAATGGTGGCCTGCTCGCCATCGTAGAGGATATTGTAGGCGGAGAGATCCCCGTGCACCATGCCCAACCCCACAAGAATTGCCAGGCTCTCTTTTACTTGAGCAAAGACACGCTGTGCCTCGGGCTTGGGTAAGATCAGCTCGATCAGGGTGGAGGCGGCGCGGGTCTCCTCGCCCTTGTAGCCCATCAAGATCGCGTTCTCCCCCACGGCGTAGGGCTCCGGAACGGCGCAGCCCGCCGCGAAGAGTGTCTGGAGTGTGGTGTACTCGTACAGAAGCCAGCTGGAGTGTTGCACCTGCATTCCAAACTCGGTCTTCTTACCCAGTGCGCGCATCAGGCGCTGGTCGGTAGCCTTGGCGGCTCTGCCTTCATCAGTGAGCACAGCGCGGCCCTGCCGGTACATCGCATCGTTGCGTAGGTTGCGGAACTGGCGCGGGCGGTACACTTTCGCGGCCACCCGCTCCGCTCCCAGGGCTTTCTGGGCATCGGGCGCAACATGGCAGCAGTACACTGTGGCCTCCTTGCCGCCTTTCACCTGAAAAAGAACATCGTCAATGAGCTTCTGCTCGTCGAAGAAAGGCCGCAGCGACGAATACAGCCAGACCGCTTCGTGGCGACTGGGCTTGTAGGTCGTTGTAAGAAGCACATTCTCATCCTCTTGTGCCAGCGCGGGCGCGGCCTTCGCTTGCTTCTTAGTCGTGCGAGCCTTCACACGGCTATCGTGGAAGCGCTCAAATGTCTCGGGTTCGTCATCAATGTCAAGGTCGAGATCAAAGTCATCAGCATCGGCATCAGCATTGTCATCGGAGTTTTCTTCAGGCATCATCCACTCTATCGCCCGAGGAAGCCAGAGTGCTAAATTAGGGTAAAATACGTCCATGTCTTCTTTGCCCACCGACTACGAGGAGCGCGTCTATGCGGGCGTGCTTGGTAAGATCATTGGCGTCTATCTAGGTCGTCCCTTTGAGGGCTGGACCAACGCCCGGATCGAAAAAGAGCTGGGTGAGGTCTGGTACTATGTCCACGATAAGCTCGGCAAGCCATTGATCGTCACCGATGACGATATTTCAGGGACTTTTACTTTCCCGCGCACTTTTCCGGACAACAACAACGCCTACGATATTACGCCCGAGCAAGTGGGCAAGACTTGGCTGAACTATCTTATCGAGAACCGCACCGTTCTCTGGTGGGGTGGCGTGGGTGTGAGCACGGAACACACGGCCTACCTGCGGCTCAAGCACGGCGTCGTGCCACCCGCCTCCGGGAGCGCGGAGATGAACGGGCAAGTGGTGGCGGAGCAGATCGGATCACAGATATTCATTGATGGCTGGGCGATGCTCTGCCCAGGCGATCCCGATAAAGCGGCGGCACTAGCACAAAAGGCCGCCAGTGTCTCCCACGACGGCGAGGCAATCTACGGGGCGCAAGTAATCGCCGCTATGGAAGCGCTGGCCTTTACCGAGAGCAATCTAGGGCGGCTTCTGGATCAAGCGGTCACCTATATCCCCCGCGCCTCAGTGATCTGGAAGCTGATCCATGATATTCGTGCCTGGCATGAAGAGGAGCCTCGGAACTGGCGCGCCACACTGCGCAAGATTGAGGAAGCCTACGGCTACGACACATTCGGCGGCGGATGCCACATGGTACCAAACCACGCCGTCATTATTCTTGCCCTGCTCTACGGCGACGATGACTTCCAGAAATCACTCATGATCGCCAATACAGCGGGCTGGGACACGGACTGTAACAGTGGCAATGTCGGCTGCTTGCTGGGAATCAAGAACGGCCTGACGGGACTCAGCCGTGGTGCAGACTTCCGCACCCCCGTCGCGGATCGCCTGTATATCCCGACTGCGGATGGGGGCCGGGCGATTACCGATGCCGCCACGGTTACCTACGAGCTGGTCAACAGTGCCCGCGCTATGCAGGGGCTGCGCCCGCTCGCACCCAACAATGGCATGCAGTACCACTTCGCTCTACCGGGTAGTCTCCAGGGCTTTGTCACTGAGGACTCCAGTGAGTCGGCAGGTACCACCCATCTTGAGAATGTCGTGCTGGGAGCGCTTGCAGAGGGTGCGGGCGTGGCGGCAGATGAGCGAGCGCTCAAGCTCTCCTACACCGGCGTTGCCCAGGGACGTACGGCGCGCGCGGCCACGGCCACTTTTACTCCACCCGATGCCCTGAACATGCCGGGCTATAACCTAATCGCCTCCCCACGTCTCTACCCCGGGCAGACCTTGCGCGCCCGCGCCGTGGCCGATGACACCAATGCCCGCCTTGCAATGATTCGGCTCTACGTACGCTACTACGGCAACGACGACAAGCTAGAGACACTAAAAGGACCGCTCACACAGCTCGCCCCAGGTGAGTTCGCCAACCTGACCTGGCAGCTTCCCGATATGGATGGCTGCCCCATCGCCGAGGTGGGGATTAAAGTCGGTGGCCATAGCGGCGAGGGCGCGATCTACCTGGACTGGCTGGGCTGGTCAGGCATCCCTGAGACGGTGCTAGGAGCCAGCCAGACCAGAGCCGCTCAGCAGGCATGGGTCAATGCCGCGGATCATTTCTCGGTGCGGGGCGGCGATTTCCCTTTTCGCATCGTACAGAATGAAGGCACGGGCTATGTCTTCCAGGGCTGCAATGAGTGGAGCGAGTACAGTGTCCATACCGATGCGCAAGCACACCTAGCCGATACGATAGGGCTCGTGGCAGCCGTACGCGGCCTACGGCGCCATGTGGCACTGGTTCTCGCACCGGATGGCGCGGCACGGCTAGTGTGGACCCACGACGACCAGAGAGTGGTTCTCTCCGATGCTAGCATTGCCTGGCAGTACGACCATCCCTACCGGCTCGTCATGAGCGTGCACAGTGACGGGCGGATCACGGCTTCCGTGGAAGACGGGGACTCCGTCCAGCTTCTGGAGGGCAATATTCCGGTGGAGCAGGCACACGGCGCGATAGGCCTTCTCACCACCATGGGAAATGCATCGTTTGGCCCCGTGGGGATCGAGCCCGCCTAAGCCATGCGCCTGTTCGTCTGCGCGGCAACGGCTTGGGAGCTCTCGGCCTGGGGCGAGGCACACGAGAGTGAGGAGCAAGAGAGTATCACGCTCCAAGTCACGGGAGTGGGGGCACCTGCCACTTTTGCCGCGCTCTCACAGCGCCCCGAAGCCGATCTGATCCTTGCGATTGGGATTGCGGGGGCCTACCGCGAGACAGGTTTAGAGATCGGGGAGCTTGTGATCGGGGAGAGCGAGGCCTGGGGCGATATCGGCTTCGCGCTTCCTGAGCCGCCCCATTTCCGTCCGATCCAACAGAGCGAGTTTGGTGGCTTTTATAGTCAGCCCCAGCCTCTGTGGGCACCTGCATGGCTCCCGGCCAAGCGCGGGCGGGGCTGCACGGTTCACACGTGTACAGGCACCGAGGAACAAGGCGCACTCCGGCGCGAGCTTTTCTCAGCACACTTTGAAAGCATGGAGGGAGCCGCTGTGGCACAGCTGGGACAGAGCTGGGGAATTCCGGTTTGTGAAGTCCGTGCCATCAGCAATATGGCCGCGCACCGCGACATGCGCCCAGAGCATCTTAGTTTGGCGAAGGAGCGCCTGACAATGTTCCTGAAAAACCTTAAGTCAGAAGGTGATTTTTTCCACAGGCTGTCCATGGAACTGTTTCGTGGGGAGTCACCGTCATAGTTCAGGTACTACGTTCTGAAAGAACAATATGTTAGCAACCACGAACCTACCTATGACAAAATTTACTCTTGACATGCCAACTCTGGAGCGCATTGCGCCCATGATTCGCGTTTTATCTCATCCTCTTCGTCTTCGTATTCTTGATTTTCTAGAAAAATCAGATTGCCCCCAGCGGGTAACTGAAATAGTAGATGCTTCTGATGGTGCCCAGCAAGCTATTGTCAGTCAACAACTTAAAATATTGCGTGATATGGGTATTTTAAATGCAGATCGTCGTGGCAACTGCGTTTATTATTCGATAGGGAACACGAAGGCTCTCTATTTTCTTGATTGTATCCGTCGCCATGAGGTTGTTTAATTCAGCACATAAACCTGAATACTTCTCACGCCCCACTGCCTCATGTTACTCGCACTCTGCATTCTCAAGTCAATCCGATGCCCTTTAATCGCTCCTCCAATATCATCGGCAATCGCATGGCCATAGCCAGGAATCCAGAGCCGCGTTCCTAAAGGGATCAGGGCAGGATCCACGGCAACTCCGTGAACCGCCCTGCCATCCCGCTCCGTCTTCGTCCAGCGCCCCCCTTCCATAGGATCATCAATGGGCTGATAGGCGGTTGCGGAAACGAATAGCCGACGCTGGTAGTTCCCTCGGCTCGGATGCGCCTTCAAGTCGCTGTCCCAGCGCCTCCGTGAGGGAGCGGGCCGTCTTGGGGGAAGTTTCGCCACTTGCTTCTTCGACACATTTTTGACTGATTTAACAGGTGAGAGAGGCGTCGAGTACCCAACACTTCCCATAAATATCCCTATTCCAACAAGAAAAATACCAGCAATTCCCTGGGGTTTTGTGATTCTAAAACGCACTATGACGTAGTCTCCTCGATAAATTAAAGCTTTTCGCTCTTATTTATCGGCAAGACTGTTCAATTGCTTGAGTATTTCTGTTGCAAGAAGCTGTGTAGCAGGATCCTGAGCAAAGAGATCGGGATGGAGCGCACGTGCCAGAACACGACGTGCGGCAAGTACCGCGGGGCGTGGAAGGCGGGCGGCGGCAACCGAGAGCCCACTGCCTCCCGATGTGCCCGGCCGTGTCGCGCCACGCTGCATCGCGGCCCGGGTTCCTGCCGAAAAGCCATCCGCATAGGCCTGAGTCCGGATGCGCTCTGCCTCACTTGCGCTAGGGGTATCCGTTACAGTTTCCCGCTGACGTCGCTCACGCTCCAGCGCCGCACAGCGCTCCAGAAGCTCATCCACGCGCTTTTTCGTCTCATTGAGCTCCCGGCGAAGCGCACGCCGCTCGCTCGCCAGAGTCTTTTTCTCGCTCTCAAGCTGAGCCACAAGCCGCGCATCGGCAGGACGAACCTGGGGACCGTCCCCGCGTGAGCCAACCAGATCCCGTAGCGCGGCATCGCGGTAGAGCGTAGCACGCGAAACCCCCGCACGATCAGCGACATCCTGCATAGTAAAGGGTAGATTCATGCTACCCAGCTCCTGTACCGCCGCCACAACGAGCGCACGCCGTGCACGCGCATCCACTGGCCGTCGCCCCCGCTGCCGTTTTGCCTCCATGGCTACTGCCCCGGCGTCAGTTTGTCGAGATAGAGTGCCACCGCTTTTTCATAGTCACCCCGCGCGGTTAGAATCAGCTCGATTGCCTCACGAACAGCCCCTTCACCGCCGCGCCGCGTCGCGACCCAGTCCGCCGCTCCCTGAATATGTGAGGCAGCATCTGCGGGACAAAGTGCCACCCCAACCTCGCTCATGGCAGCCAGATCATTGAGATCATCCCCCATAAATGCCATTTCGGAGAGCATTATCTCCAGCTCTTTTGCCAGGAAGTTGACGGCTTTAACTTTATCTTTCACTCCCTGAAGAACCAAGTTGCGCGGAGTTGCCAGCTCTTGCGAGCGCCGCCAGACAATGCTGGACTCGCGCCCGGTGACCCAAGCGGTCTGTAGCCCCACCCCACGTGCAAGAACCATTCCCAGGCCATCTTGTGTGTGAAAGCGCTTTAGCTCCTCACCATTCCCCCCAAAGTAGATCCCTCCGTCCGTCAAAGTTCCATCCACATCCAGCACAAGAAGCCGAATGCGGGAAAGCCGTGTCTCCAGATCGTCACTCATCTCGCTCTTTCTCTTTATTACTCATTTCTGCTACTGGGCGGCATGATTCCCGCACGTACTAAATCCTTGAGGGTCAGAACCCCAAGCGGGCGCTGCTCGCTGTCTACCACGGGCACATCACCAAAGCGCACGGGGCCACTCTCAAAGCTCTCCATCGCCTCCGCCGCGAGCCGGTCACCTTCGACCAAGCTTGGATTTCTTGTCATTGCCTCGGTGACGGGCCGGTCCCATGCTTCGGGGCCAAGCGCTACGAAAAATCTCCGGGAGTCGCCATCTGAGAGTACTCCCACTAGTTTGCCTGCCGCATCCACCACACAGGCCAACCCAGCACGCGCCCGTGTGATCGCGGTCATGGCATCATGGACGCTCACGGTATCAAAAACAACAGCCAGCTCATCGCCTTGCCGCATTAAGTCCGAGACTTTTAAGAGCAGCCGTCGCCCCAGTGAGCCCGCAGGGTGAAGGCGGGCATAGTCTTCAGAGCGGAAGCCACGCGCTTCCATAACGGCCACGGCTAGCGCATCCCCCAGAGCGAGCATTGCCGTGGTGGACGTCGTGGGTGCCAGGTTCATGGGGCAGGCTTCTTTAGGAACGCTCGTATCTAAAATCAGATCGGCAGCACGCCCCAGTGTAGACTCACGCCGCCCTGTCATCGCAATCAAGCAAGAGACGCGGCGCTTCAGAGCGGGCAGGAGCGCCCGCAGCTCATCCGACTCACCCGAGTTAGAGAGTACCAGCGCGGTATCCCCGGGGGCGGCCATCCCCAGATCCCCGTGCATCGCCTCTGCCGGGTGCAAAAACAGAGCAGGAGTGCCCGTAGAGGCCAAGGTAGCGGCGATCTTCCGCCCGATATGGCCGCTCTTGCCCATTCCGGAGACCACCACCCGCCCCGAAAGCCCCACGAGCTGCGCGACCACCGCATCAAACTCCTCATCAAGCCGGTGGGCAAGCAGACTCAGAGCCTCCGCTTCTTCCAGCAGGACACGTCGGGCATGCACTCTCGCTTGGGACATCACGCCAGATTATACCTACACACTGATGAATTCTCAGCCAATGATAGCACTAGCATGAAATGGTTTCAAAAGCCCTCGGCAGAAACACTCACTCCCTCTCAGGAGCTCTATGCCGTCACGGTGATGGCAGCGGCACGCCTGCTCTCCCGTCTACACGGCTCCACACAGCGTGAGGAGTCCCTCCTTGAGCTTGAGTGCCGCCGCGCACAAGGACTGAACCAGCCGCTGAGCTTGCTCCAGCTGGAGCTGGCAGACTGGGCAGGAATCGTGACCACCATTGGCCCCGAGCGCGCCACGCAGACCCAGGATGAGCTTGCTCTCGTCCTCAGAGGAACCCTTCGTGCCACAGATAGTATCTCCCCGGAGAGCATGGGCACTTTTACGATATTTCTTCCCGGCACTCTGGCAGTGGATCTGCCGACAATCACCCGTAACCTTCGGCAAGCCATCCGTGGCTATCGTATCCTTGCTACGGACGGCGCTCCCTTTTTTCTGCGCCTCCACCCATGGATAGCGAGCGCCTCCCTGCCTGATGATGGCAAGATGGCTTCCGAGCTCACCTCAGTACTCAAAAGCCGCCTCGTTAAAGAGCGTACGCAGCCCTTCCCTGCGTTAACCGAAACCGAGAACGATGACAACAGCCCGCCCCTCCGCTTGGTTGCTTAAAATCCCTCGATAGCAAACTCTAAACTAGCCCTCCTTTTCTGCCGACAATTTTAAAACAATGACCGAGCGTCTGCCAAAAACAGCAATCGCTTATATCGCCACCATAACTCTTCTAGCCCTAGGGGCAGTAGTGGACTCTTACCTACGCCAGCCACTCGCCACACAAGACATAAAATTCCTTCCGGTTTTGATCATAATAGGCATGTTCTCTGGTAGCCTTAGAGTCCCACTAACTTCCCATAAGAAAGGGCACAGTGTCGCCTATACAAACTTAGGTTTCATCACAACAATCATCTCTTTACTCGTGTATGGCCCCTTTTTCGGCGTTATTGTTGGAGCATCAACATTCATCACCTTTAAAAGAATAAAAACAGAATTCTACAAAAAACTATTCAACATCTCTGCCATTATCGTGACAGTCTGGATAACAAGTCATTTCCTTATATTAGCAAAATATTTAAATCTTTCTATTGAAGAAAATTTCAAAAACGACAATAAATCCAACATAATACCCTCTATCGCCTTTACTGGAATTTTATTAATCAGTGTATTATGCCATCACACCATAAACTCCCTATTCATCACTGGAGCTATATCAACATCACTAAAATGGAGTAAAAAAAGAGCACTTGAATTCTTGGTTAATAGTACTGTCTGGACAATACCAACATACCTAGCCGCAGGATGTTTCGTCATCATGTCGACGTGGATATTCACAAAGATACAAGGGGGGCACTACAATGCGATTCCACTTCTTCTTTCTATAATCCCACTTCCTTTTTTCTATTTTAACAATCTTCAATTGCATAGAGAACGTGATGAGGAGCGTGAAAATCGCTTCCAAGAGCTAGAGAGCCTTTACTCCTCGCTTGTTCAGGCAATGGGGCGTGCTATTGAAGCCAAAGATCGCTACACAAAAGAACATATTGGTCGCGTTGTGGCAATGTCGTTAGCAATTGGTCAGCAGCTTGGGCTATCGGAAGATAAACTAAGAGCGCTTGAGGTTGGTGCAGCACTGCATGATATTGGTAAGATCGCCATTCCCGATACGGTCCTCAACAAGCCGGGCAAGCTCACTCCCGAAGAGTTCGATTTAATTAAAGAGCATGCGGCACTAGGCAGTGACATCCTCCAGCCCATCCCCTTCCCTCCCGAAGTTGTCGAGGCCGTACGTCATCATCATGAGAAATGGGATGGAACAGGCTATCCAGATAAGCTTATCGGTGAGAAAATCCCCTTTGTGGCGCGCATTGTCGCGGTCGCGGATGTCTACGATGCGCTGACATCTGATCGCCCTTACCGTGCGGCTTGGTCACACCAGAAGACCATGGAGTTCATGGAAAGCCAAGTCGGCACGCATTTTAATGCGGAAGTCTTCACTGCCTTTAAAGTAGCAATGCTAACGAATCCAGAGATGTGCTCCCAGGCAATTGATCCTCCTCCCTCGGTTCTACGTCTTGCGGCCTGAGGCTGAAGCGCGAACAAATGGTTGCGCATATGACGAGAGTATGATAGACTCCCTCCTTGGAAATCAATACTTCCACCCGAGACAGCCGGTACGCGTCTGCGTTTAATGGGTTTCTCATAGAAATCCGCCCGCCGAGGTAGAGAAGATGACAGCATCTTAAATATCTTCGTGCGCCCTCGACTGTCTTCGGTCGGGGGTTTTGTGTTTTTATCAGTAAGGAGGTGAAACTTTAAATGGCACAACCGCAAAAAAAACTCGGCACCAAACCTGGTGTCGTCGGAGAGATCAGCGACCTAATCAAGGGCAGCTCTGCCGTGATCTTAACGGAGTACCGTGGTCTAAGCGTTCCTCAGGTCGGTGATATCCGCACCAAGCTGCACGCCGCCGACAGTGGCAGCGACTTCTCTGTCGTGAAGAATACGCTCTTCAAGCGTGCCGCCGACGGTATTATCGCCGCCGATCCTAACCTGGATGCGGCCCTCAACGGCCCTACCGCCGTTGTCTTCGCAAAAGACTCCCTGGCCGCTGCCAAGGTACTAAGCGACTACATTACGGGCAACCGCAACACGCCCCTCAAAATTAAGGGCGGTGTGGTCGATGGGGTATTCCAGAACGCGGAGCAGATTGATGCTCTCGCGAAAATCCCGCCGCGCGACACTCTCTACGCGATGATTCTCGGGGCTTTCCAGTCCCCTCTCTCTGGCCTTGCCGCTACTCTTGCTTCCATTGCGGAGCAGAAGGCAGCATAGGGCTTACACAACTCACGTTTTAAAGGAAACTAAAATGGCTATCAATACCGCAGATTTTATTGAGCAGCTGAAGGGCATGACCATTCTTGAGGTAAACGACCTCGTGAAGGCCCTCCAGACCGAATTCGGCGTCTCCGCCGCTGTTGCTTCTGGCCCCGCGACGGGTGCTGCAGCACCTGCCGAGGAAGAGCAGACCGAGTTCGACGTTATTCTTGTGCACCCTGGTGACAAGAAGATCCAGGTGATCAAGATCATCCGTGATCTCACCGGCCTTGGTCTGAAAGAAGCGAAGGAAGTGGCTGATACCGCTCCTAAGGCTGTCAAGACCGCCGTCAGCAAGGAAGAAGCCGAGAAGCTCAAGGCCCAGTTCGAGGCCGAAGGCGCTACCATCGAGCTCAAGTAAGAGCCCGTCTCACATACCCCGCCCTCTAGCCCCGCCCCGTGCGGGAGCTCAGGAGGCGGGTTTTCTTTTGTCGCCCCTATTGCTTAAACTGAAACGGCAGGGAGAGAACCACTTCGCGAATGAGTGTCTCTGACTTATAGCCATCAGTCTTCAGCGTGGCCAGAATCTTCTTGACGGCGGGCTGGTCGTGCGGCTCCAGACCACGGCCTAGGGCGTAAGCGAGAGTCTTCTCCGTGAGGTTTTTGAGAAATGTCTCCTGCTGCTTGAGCACGAGCACCTTGAACTCGGCGGGGCCGTTGTAGCTCTCGCCCGTAAGGAGCTTCGCGCTGGCCTCCACCGGATCGCCGCTGATTTTCTCGCGCCAGCGGCCAATCGGGTCGTAGTTTTCAAGGCCGAAGCCCATAGGGTCAATACGCGCATGGCACCCCGCGCAGGCAGGCTCTTCCCGGTGTTTTTCGAGGCGCTGCTTGAAGGTCAGTCCCCCCTCATTTTTGTCGCTTGGTGGCAGGGTTTTCGTGACGGGCGGCGGCGGTGGCGGTGGCGTTCCTAGTACCTCAGAGAGAACCCACTTGCCCCGCAGCACCGGCGACGTGCGCTGTGGGTAGCTACTGATTGTCAGGGGTGCCGCCATCGTGAGAATCCCTCCCCGCCGCGTCGTGTCCACCGCCACCCGCTTAAAGTTTGCGCCCACCACCGGCTCCATGCCGTAGTGCGCAGCGAGCTTGTCGTTAACAAAAGTATAGTCCGCGGAAAGGAGGAGGGTCAGAGGGGCATTGTCGCGAAAAAGGCTCTCAAAGAACAGAACAGGCTCCTGGTAGATCGCCTCCTTTAGCTCGGTGGTGAACTCAGGGAAGCGGCCCCGGTCGGGCGCAGCGACTCCCGTTTGCAAGTCACGAGTATGGAGCCACTGACTCACGAAGCTATCGTAGAAACTACGGGATTTAGGATCGAGCAGCATCCGCCGCACCTGCGCAGCGAGCACGCCGGGCTGGCGCAGTTTTTTCTGGCGAGCAAGCGCAAAGAGGGCATCATCCGGCATGGATGACCACAAGAAATACGAGAGGCGGCTAATGAGCTCGTAGTCCGTGAGAGCGACATTTCCCGCATTCACTGGCGCTTCCTCAACACGAAACAGAAAACTCGGTGAGATGAGCACGGCCTTGAGCGCCGCCTTTATACCGTCCTCGTGAACTTTCTTGCTGTCGTAGAGGCGCATCAAGCGCACGGTCTCCTCGGGCAAAACAGGCCGACGGAAAGCGCGGGAGGCGTGACGTTCAATCAGAAGCTTTGCCGTGGCGCGTGCCGGGAGCTTGGCGCTAGGCTTGACAGAAAAGAGCCGTTCGGCTGGCGTGGCGTCCAGAACGTCTTGCGCGGCCACCAGGTAGCGCTCCAGAAGCACCGGCGGCAGAAAGAGCGTGTCGGCGTTGTTGTCAAAGCCACCACCACCACCGCCATCGGCAGGGAATACGTCGGCGGGCTTGAGGGCTACTCCAAACAAATCTCGGACGGTGTTGTTGTACTCCAGCCGGCTCAGGCGACGCAGCACCGTGTGCCCCGGCACCGCCTTCACCGGCGCGGCATCGAGCACGAGCGTCAGATCCGCGATCAGCACATCGCGCTGTCCCTGCGAAAGCCG
>JANNDD010000041.1:0-3430 GCA_031387365.1 Armatimonas sp.
TGCCACTGGGGACGTTTTTCAGATCCGTGACACCGAGCTGCTTCATGAGCAAGTCCGAGATATTGGCACCACCAAAGGGGCTGCCTGCTCCGCCGCCCGGCCCTCCGAAGGCCATCGTGGGTTTGCGCGGGTTGCTCAAAATGTAGTAGGGCACCAAGTCGAGTTTCTGGATCAGCGGGTTCGCCTCCGCCTGGGTCATCAAGCGGCCCATGACCTCCACCATCCCAGGCTTCGAGGCACCGACTTTACCGCCAAAGAGCCCGGCTTGGGCGACGGCGTAGCGCGAGAGATTATCGGCGGCGTAGCGCTTGCCCTCGATTGGCTTGGGCAGGTAGAGCTTCGCCCACACCGTGCCGTCGGGAAGTTTGCGGAGCAGGATATCAAGCTGTTCCTCTAAATTATCTTTCGTGGTGGCTTTGGTGAGCGCAGGAGCTTTTAGTGCGGCGAGGCTGGAGTCTACCAGCACGTTCTGGCCGCTGTCTTGGCCGAGCTGACGGATAATCACGCTGACGGCGACCTCACGCTCGGTGCGAGGGCGCTCGCTTGCGGGTGCTTGCTGGGCATGCGCCAGCGTTGGGGTCAGCAGAAGTGCGCTGACAAGTAGAGCATTTTTCATAGGGTTAAGTTCCTCCAGTGAGTTAAGACGAGCGATGCGCAAAATTCCGCGAAAGTTAAAAGTTACTTGAGATAGCCGTGGTAGACCCCGAGCCAGTAGCCGATCAGCCACGCACCGGGATCGTCCGCACTCTTGCCGTTGCCGCCGCTATCCGCCTCCCAGTAGCAGGCATTCCAGCGCGTGACACGCCGCTCCGCCGGGGAGAGCACACGGTCGGTCTCCATGCGATTGCGTCCGCCGCCTGGGGGAAGCCGAAGCGATACATCCATGCGCTTACTATTTACCATTGTCCAGTCGGTCTGATCCAGTGGCCAGTCCTGAAGCGAGAGCAGCGCATTCTCAACGTCGCAGGGATTGCCGGTAACGGCACCGTACGTAAAATTATAGAACGGGCTCGCCTCAGCCTTGATGGTTTGCTCCGTTGGTGACGGCTCCCACGTTCTGGCGATGCTCTGGGAGAGAATTTGCTTGCGCGCCGGGTCTTTCTCTAAGAGCATCAGGGGATAGTAGGCGAGATAAGCCAGCTCATCGTCGCTATGGTTGAGCTTCCACCACGGATTTCCCTTGCGATAATTGAGTGTATTTAAGAGATAGTGATGGTCTTTGATAAGTTTTTCATAGGCCTCGTCGTAGCGTTTCTCACCCGTCAGATGAAACGCGACTTTCAGGTGCGAGAGAATCTCCAGTGCATTGAGGCCGCGCTCCTCTTTCCAGCGGGGGCTGTCGTTGATCAGGGCGGGCTCCCAGTGGCCCCAGCGAGTTGCTCGGCCCGTGTGGTCAATCAGTGTGAAGTTGTGATCGAGAATGTGATCCGTCACGCGCTTGCACGTCGCCGCGATGCGCTTTTTCTCCGCAGCATCTGCCACATGCTCGGCATAGAGAAACCAGGCGAAGTAGTGGCCGTCTATTTCATCGCTTGATGTGTCACCCTTCACCCAGACATTTTTCTCGATGGGTGAGCGGAACCAGACCGGTGTATTGTCGCCTGGAATATTTACT
The DNA here is from genome assembly GCA_031387365.1 of Armatimonas sp. Lineage (GTDB taxonomy): Bacteria > Armatimonadota > Armatimonadia > Armatimonadales > Armatimonadaceae > Armatimonas. The sequence continues at coordinate 1,616 of JANNDD010000041.1, forward strand.
TTATCCTCCGGATTGAGCCCCGTGGCTCCGGCTTTCAGTTCCTCGTCGGTGAGCGTGGCGCGGGCGGGGAAGCCAGAAATCCCCGAGAGGCGCTCCAGCTCCAGAAGTGCATGAAGCGATTTCTGGGCAAGTGCCTTGGCCGCCGGGTCTTTGGTCGCGCCGTAGCGCAGGCACTCCGCCCCCAGATACATCGCCGTCCAGAGGCCATCGTTGTCGCTGGCATTGTGGATGGTTCCTAGCTCGGGCTTTCCGGCAACTTTGTAGCTACAATCCGAGATATAGCCGCGCCGGTTGTGATAGCTCGCCGTGATGAACTCAAAGTGCGCCGCTTTCTCGGCAAGCGTCATGGGCTTCTCCTCGATGCAAGCAAACCCTGTTTCGGTCTCCACCCAGCAGCGGTTTTTACTGTCGCACCAGACCCGCTTGACGGAGTCGCTCGGGAGCCAGCGCTTACTGGCAAAGTAGCGGAACTTGCCCTCCCGTAGCCGCCAGACACCGCTTTGCGTGCCGCCCCAGACATCGCCATTACTCGCCCGTGCGACACTGGTCATCCGAGTCTGTGGCATGCCGTCTTTGTGGTCAATTGGCTGCCACCAGTCTTTTCCATTCGTCAGCATCAGCCCAAATGTCGTGGCGAGATACCAGTGCCCCTTACCATCCGAGATCGCCTGCACCACCTCGGTGTCTTCCTCTATCTGCGGCTGGTGCGGCTTGAACGAGATCGGGAGCTCGACTCCCGCTCCCCGGCCCCTGTCCGAAGGTGGCGGCGGGGGAGCATCGGCGGGGAGTGTCACAAACTGGCGAGAGACGAGCTGGCCATACGAGGCAGCGGGGGCGGTAATCGCGGCGGGTGTGGGAGGCAGCATTGCTAGAGTTATCCTTTTCAGATCATAATGGTGGGGCGGCAACAGCCGTCGTCATCGAAGCAGGCTCGGCGGGTTCCTGGGAAAGTGTCGAGAATGCGGCGCTTCATGTCGGCGTCCCCAGAGAAAACGGTCATCCAAACTGAGAAGAAGCCGGTCTTTTTTGCTGTGAACGTGATCTGGTGGCGAAGCTCCTCACTCGGGTTTCGGGTAAGCTGGTCACGGGAGATTTCGGCAATGCGCCACGCTTCATCGCGCCACTGCCAGCGCTGGTCGCTACGACGGCCATCCAGTCGTGGCACGCGGTCTAGCCCGACCAACTCCAGAGTGCGCTGTGCCGCCGCGAGCTCATCGGCGGCCAGATTCGGGTTGGAGCGCACCCGGCCATCTTGTCCGTAGACAAAAGCATGGGCAGTGTTGGCTTCGTCGGGAAAGAGATACCGCTCTGCTAGCGTGTCCTTGTCAGTCTTGATTCCGTTGCAATTGACACATGCCAGGAGAAAGTTCAACCAGTCCAACAGCCGCTCCGGGTACTTTGCTTTGGGGACAATATGCTCTACGGCGAGGTCACAGGGCCGCTCACAGTACGAACAGTACGCTCCGAGCCGATCTAGCAAGTCTCCTTTGGCTTGCGCGTATTCCTGAAAAACTGTCGCGTTGGTTCCTTTATCAACCGGCCTCATACTTTATCAATCCCGGTGACAATACGTTTTTGTTTGAGAAAAGACGTGTAAGCGGCGTAAGCAGGGTTGTTGTCGTAGGGAATCATCAGCACATCTAGCTTCTCGCGAAGCACAAGTCTCTCGGTCTCATCGGCACTCTCTGCCTTATCCAGAAGCTCGTAATACTCCTCCGCTGCGTGGTACATTTCCTTCCAGCGATGGCTTCGCTGGGGCATCTCAATTCCCATTCCCTCTTCCAGAATATCCTCTGGCGAACGACCGGAATACTC
>JANNDD010000089.1:0-7018 GCA_031387365.1 Armatimonas sp.
ATCGTCTCCAGCAGGTGCTGGTCATGGCCCGTAAAGGCATTGATGTCGGGATGGTACAAGTTGATCGTCCCCAGCGGCTGCGACTGATGAATAATCGGAATGACCATCATGGAGCACAGAGGTGTCCACTGAGCACCTGGAGAGATCTGTACCAGAACGTCATCGCTATCGTACTCCCCGCGAAAGGCCACTCCGGTTCTTGCTGTTTTCTCGGAGAGGCTCTCTGGCGAGCCCGTCCGCGATTCCAGGAAGAACTCACGGTTCAGACCGACGGCGGCGCGCACTTCTAAGCACCCACTTACCTCATCGCGCATTAAGAAGACACAGGCGACATTGGGAATAATGGCCTCCAGCTTGCGCGCCAGAATGTCCAAGGTCTCATCAAGACCAATGCTAGACGAGAGTGTCTGGGCGACCTCATAGAGTGCCCACAGCTCCGACGACGCGCGCTGGATGTCCCGAACAGCGCGCTGCGTCTTGGTGGTCACTTCGGGTGTTTCCTTCTGCTTGGGAGCCAGCGGCCCCTCACCGCGCGTCGCCATTTCCTCCACCACGGAGTCAATCACGGCCAGAAATGCCTCGGCAATGACGGGGTCAAAGTGGGTTCCCGAGTCTTTGCGGATCATCTCCACGGCACGGGAGTGCTCCCAAGCGGCGCGGTAGGAGCGGTTAGATGTCACGGCATCGTAGACATCCGCGACAGCAAGAATGCGTGCTTGGAGCGGAATCGCTTCGCCCTTGAGGCCGTCTGGATAGCCCGTCCCATCCCACTTCTCGTGGTGGTACTTCACGCCCGGAAGCACAGGCCAGGGGAAGGGAATATCCGCAAGAATGTCCGCACCGATCCGGGGGTGCTCTTTCACCTTGGCAAACTCTTCAGGGGTCAGCTTTCCGGGCTTCAGCAGAACGTACTCGGGGACACCCAGCTTGCCAATATCGTGCAGCAGTGCGCCGGTATTGACTCCCTCTAGCTCCACCCCCACTAGGCCGAGCTGCTTTGCCACCGCCACCGCGTAGTGCTGAACCCGCAGAATGTGCTGGTGGGTGTAGGCATCCTTGGCATCAATGGCCAGCGCGAGGCTCTTGATGGTCGCCAGGTAGAGATCGGCCAGCTCCTCCTTGCCACGCTCCATCTGCTCCGCTTGGGAAGCGTAGGCCTGGTAGGACTTGTAGGTAAAGTACGCCACCGGGATGCCGCAGGCCAGCAAGATCAGTAAGTATCTCTGCTCCAGCACCCCTGCGAGAGCTGCAATCAGCGCTCCGACAAAGTAGCTGGGGGCCGTCCATAAAAACTTTTCTTTCCAGATATCCAGGGCCTTCTTCTGAAGAACCGCTGCCAGTATCAAGGCAACAAAGCCGGTATTCACAAAGAAGAAAGTAAAGCTCGCCGCCGTGATCGCCCCGATAGCCTCGACGCTTCGGATCGCGAGCCCGCCATTGAGGAATAGGAAAACATTCCCACTCGCCCAGGTGGAGATCGTGTTCACAAACACATTGAACAGGATCTGGTGCAGTGGCTGGCGCTTGGGGTACAGGCACGCGGAAAGCGCCGCAAACGCACCGATAAAGACGGAGAACTGCGGGCCAAAGCGCAGGGTAGCAGCAAGGGTTAACACATAGGCAAGCGACATAGATCCCACATCGGCGGTGGTCTTATGGCGCTGACGCATCAAGTTCACTTTACGGCTCCCCGCAAGAACCGCGAGAACGACATACATGAACAGTTCGATATCAAAATGAACAGGCGTGAGTGTATTAAGAACAATCGCATAACTTGCGATCAGTCCCCCTAAAACAAAATTTACCCACAAGACACGCTGGGCAGATTTAGGTAAGTCGCGCATTTCTTTTTAACACCATTAGTAGTATCGGCTAGTAAATAGAGGAAGTGGAGCCAGTAAAACAACGGGGAAGGCATCCAACAAAAAACAGGGGAGGCACTGCCTCCCCTGTTTCTTTTGCTTTTTAGGCTGTTGACCAGATGACTCTAACCGCCCCAGATAATCTGGAAGAGCCTTATCAAGAAGTCGTGTGCCAGGTACCAAACCGCAGGTACCAGCCCTGGCAGGAGAGAAGTCTGTAGCACGGGAGGCGCGAGTATCTGTTGGGCTCTTGCTAGCTCAGGTACTAAGAGGCCCAGCAGAAGTAGGCCTAGGGAAAAGCTCGTTTTCGTATTCATTTTAATTTTCTCCACTTATCGCGGTGCTCGTCAGGTCAACAGCGCTGCTGGTGCTACCCCAGATCGCCTGATCGCCCCAGATTGCTTGCGTTCCCCAAATCGCCTGGTTGCCCCAAATCGCCTGGTTGCCCCAGATTGCTTGGTTGCCCCAGATCGCTTGAGTTCCCCAGATCGCTTGTGCGCCCCAAATGGCCTGCGTACCCGAGATGGCTTGCGTTCCCCAAATGGCTTGTGTTCCCCAGATCGCCTGGCTACTCCAAAGCTTGGGATCGAGCGAGAGCTTCTGGCTAGCAGAATCAAAGAGGAGTGTCGGGCTTAGAGCGTACTGTGTGGCCACGACATTGCAGTTAAGTGCAGCCGGGATATTAAGGTAACCTGCCCCATAGGTCAGGGCATCGCCGGTACCATCGGTAGTTAGCCACTTATCCGCACTCACCATCAAGCGCGCCTTCACGCTATCGGGTGTGAGGTTTGGGTTGGCCTGAATCAGAAGCGCAGCGGCTCCAGCCACCACCGGCGCTGCCATCGAGGTGCCCGAAAGATAAAAATAACAAAGGGAAACCCCGCTTTGTGACGACCCATACAAGTAAGATCGTGGCACGCTATTGGTAGCGGCATAACTATTCTGTAAAGTACTGTTGTTCACTTCCAGCGAGATAACGCGATTTCCCGGTGCAATGATATCGGGCTTGAGGATATAATCTAATCTGCTAGGGCCGCGGCTGGAGTAGGTCGCAATCCGGTCGTTAGCTCGATTACCGTCCCTGTTCTTGGTGGCTCCCACGGTGATGACGTACGGATCGTTGGCGGGAGATTGGATCGAACCATAGTTGGTTCCCCAGCCCTCATTGCCCACTCCCGCTACTTGCGCCGCGTTGAGACGACCATTGTTTCCTGCAGCGCAAACCACCACGATTCCGGCTTTCCAGGCAGTCTCGACGGCTTGGCAGAGCGGGTCAGTGGTGTAACTCTCACCCACAGGATGACCAAGACTCATGTTTAGGACGCGAATATTGTATATTATTCGATTGTCGATACTCCATTGGAGACCGGCAATCACGTTGCTCACCGTTCCTTGACCATTTTTATCCAATACTTGAATACTGACCAAATTGGCTTGATCTGCAATCCCTTTGGTTGTATGAATTCCGTTTGCCTCGATTGCATAGGTTCCATTACCCGCAACAATCCCCGCAATATGCGTTCCGTGACCGCAATCATCGGAATCATTTTCCGCCTTGGAAACGAAACTAATACCCCCAAGAACCCTGGATTGCTTTGATTTTGCCCCCTCATTGAAGTCGTATAGTTTGGATTGAATCCCACTATCCATCACGGCAACTGTTATGCCTTTGCCTGTGAGACCAAAGTCACTTCTGGCCGTATCAGCACCCGTATGCTGAATGGTGAATTCGTCGTATTTACGCACCTCCATGTCTGAGGAGAGGCGACTGACAAATGACAGGAGTGCCAGGCTCGCCATGTTCCGGCTCGGAATACGAACAGCAAGCGAGTTGATGATCGGCAGGTGCCGGTAGATATCCCCGCCCAGCGCCGTGATCGCCGCTTCCTGAGCCGCCGTCGGTGCGCCCTTGGTTCTGACAATCACCGCACTCCAGCCCTTGCTGCTGGGCGACTTGAGTTGTTTCTGTATGGCGAGATCCGCCTTGTCGGTCACGGCGCTGTGCGCGACCAGCGGGGTCGAAAGTGCTGAGAGTCCCAGCACCACTCTTCCTAAGTTTCTAATGTACATCCTGTAAATTTCCTTGGCTCGAATGACTTCGCTTTTCGGTAGCGTGGCGACCGTGTCACTTTTTCGGTGAGTTAGGCCCATCGCTTTGCGCCGCCGCCTTTCGGTCGGTTTTGCCCGTTCGGTTGCAAAGGAATTTCTTTCAATCTATGTGGTATTCAACACTTTAAGATAGGAGAGTGGAGAATTTACCAAGACAAGGAAAACTACCAGAATACACAAACGGCCCGCGGGTTTTAATCGGTGGTTGGTAAACCAGCAGGAAAAGCAGAAGGTAAAGCGGAAAGGCAAACCATGGACAAGACAAACAGCAAGCTTAGCTCGCAGCCCTGGGTAACGATGCTCGCCATCGCGGTATGTGTGGTGATTTATCTGGGGCTTCTCCTAAAAAATGACTACGGGAACGAGGCGACCCTGGCGCAGTTTGGCTCCCAACCACCGGATGCTATCTGGCGCGGGAGCTACGGAGCACTTATCACTTCAGCCTTTGTGCATTTTGAGATCTGGCATATCGCCTTTAATATCAACTGCCTGTGGGTGCTGGGACGGCTCCTAGAGAAAGAGGTAGGCTCACTTGCTTACCTGGTCTTTTTTGTTGTCGCAGCCTTTGTCAGCTCCACGTTTCAGCTTGCCCTCACGGACACCACCGGGATCGGTGCCTCGGGCGTGGGCTATGCCGTCTTTGGGTTTATGCTGGTGACACGCAATAAGTACTCTGCGTTTGCTAGGATTCTAGATGAACGAACCATCAAACTCTACCTGGTGTGGCTCGTTGGCTGTGTCTTTGCCACGGCCTTTAAGATCTGGAATGTTGGCAATGAAGCCCATGTCTCGGGGCTCTTGTTCGGGATGGCCGTGGCCGGTGCGCTGAGTCTGCGCTACCGCTTGTACCTCACTCTCCCTGCGCTGGTGGCCCTGGTCGCTGCTGCTGTCACAATGCTCTTCTGGTGCCCCTGGTCCGTGGCGTGGCTCAGCACCAAGGCCTACGATGCCCACACCGCGGGCCGCTACCCGGAAGCGCTCACGTTCTACTCCCGTGTGGTTGCGCGTGACCCACAAAGCGCGTGGGCCTACCTAAACCGCAGCTTCACCTACGCCACACTGGGTAAGACCATACAGGCCGCAGCGGACTTCCAGAAAGCCTCACAGCTCGACCCGGACTTCGTCAAAAAAAGCATGCTAGGGAAAAACTAAATGGACACTTCAAGCCTCTATATCTCTCCGACGGGCAGCGACACAAATCCCGGCACGAAAGCCAAGCCTCTCGCGACTGTGGGCCGGGCACTCGCGCTCAAGGGGAAGCAGATTATCTTACGCGGCGGGTTCTATCCCCTGCCCGAGCCCCTGACTCTGGGTGCGACGCACAGCGGTACAAAGCTGGCGGCGGCGCAGGGTGAGACGCCGGTGCTCTCGGGGGGAGTGAAAGTTACCGGGTGGCGAGAAGTGTCGTCGGGGCGCTTGCAGGTGCGCTGGGAAACGCCCGTGGAGCAGCTCTACCTGGGCACGGAGCGACGCTACCGCCCGACGCTGCCTAAAACGGGCTACTACACGGTTGTGGGAGACACGCCTCCCGGCGAGCGCGGCTTCCAGAGCCTTGTCTACAAGCCTGGCGATGTGAACCCAGCCTGGGGGAATCTCACGGACATTGAGGTGGAGTGCTACCAGATCTGGACCATGGCCCGGATGCGCGTGAAGACGATAGACACCGCGCACAACACGCTCCACTTCACCGGACAAACGATCGGCAAAGAGCCCTACCAAGCAATCGGCAAGGGCAAGCGCTACCGCCTCGTCAATGTCAAAGAGGCACTGGGTGCTCCTGGCGAGTGGTACTGGGATCGCACGGCAAAGACACTGACCTACCTCGCAAAACCCGGTGAGAACCCCAACCAGCTTGGGGTGTTTGTGCCACGCCTGGCGAGCCTGCTGACCATTGACGGCGCGACGGACATCACGCTCTCTGGGCTTACTTTTGCCCACAGCGCCTGGCTCTGCCCGCCTGAGGGGAACTCCTTCTACCAGGCCGAGGTGAATATCCCTGATGCGATTCGCGTCATCAATAGCCAGCGGATTGTCTTTGACGGTTGCACGGTGCGCAACACGGGCAACTGGGCCATGAGCTTTGGGCCGGGCGCAAAAAACTGCACGGTCAGTCGCTCAACCCTGAGGGATCTCGGGGCAGGGGGTGTGCGGATTGGCGAGCAAGGCGTGCAGAAAAAACTGGCGCTGCTCACGGAGGGGATCACGGTCTCGGACTGCTTGCTGGCACATGGCGGGCGGCTCCACCCGGCGGCCGTGGGGGTCTGGATCGGACACTCGCCGGGCAATAAGATTCTGCACAACGAGATCGTGGACTTTTACTACACCGGCATCTCACCGGGCTGGTCGTGGGGCTACGGCGAGAGCGGAGCGCACCATAACGAGCTGGCCTACAACCATATCCATCAGATCGGCCAAGGCGTCTTATCCGACATGGGCGGCATTTATACGCTAGGCGTCTCGCCCGGCACAACAGTCCACCACAATAAAATTCACCACATTCACAGCTTCGACTACGGCGGCTGGGGCATCTACTTCGATGAGGGCTCGACCGGCATTGTCGCGGAGAACAACCTAGTCTACCGTACGAAGAGCGCCCCCTTTCACCAGCACTACGGCAAAGAGAATGTCATCCGCAACAATATTCTTGCCTTCGGCACCGAGGCGCAGCTCATGCGCACCCGCGCCGAGGAACACTTGAGCTTCACGGCGGAGCGTAATATTATTGTCTGGCGCGAGGGGCCGCTGCTGGGCAGTAACTGGACAGGGACACCCGGCAAGCACTATGTCCTGCGCCACAATGTCTACTGGAATGTCGCCGGGGATCAGCCGACACTCGGTGAGAAAGACACGACCAGTAAGATCACCGATCCGGGCTTTATGAACGCGGAGAAAGACGACTTCCGCCTGAAGCCCGGCTCCCCTGCCCTCGCGTTAGGCTTTGTCCCGTTTGATCTCCATGCTACAGGGCCACGGGGCCGCAAGCCCTACAGTGGCACTGCCCCAGCGGCGTTTCCGCCCGTCTCGTCCGCCGTGAGTGCAGGCATTCA
>JANNDD010000163.1:0-13007 GCA_031387365.1 Armatimonas sp.
ATCTCCTTGAGAATCTGAGGGAGCTTGGTGCGTGGCACGACCCCATCTTGCGTGGCGTGCGACGGCGCGAGGCGGCCCAGGCAGCCGACGGCTTTCTTACGCGCGGTCCAGAGCTTGGCCCGCTCCGCGGGGTCTTTTGCCACCTCCACACGAATCGCACCACCCGCAATGCAGAGCGCCTCCACGCGCGATGCCTGGAGCTCAATGCCGATCTCCGCGCCATCCACCTCAACCAATAACACTGCCCCCGCATCTATTGGCAGACCGAGCTTGTAGGTCTCCTCGACCACGCGCAAAATCGTCTGGTCAATCATCTCCAGCGCGGCGGGGACGATCCCCTCGGCGATGATGGCGGAGATGAGATTGGTAGCAGTCAGCACGGAGTCACAGACCACGAGGAGCGTGCGAATGGCCTCGGGGTTGGGGACGATCTTAACGGTGGCTTCGGTGATAATTCCCATCGTCCCCTCCGAGCCGACCAGCACGCCCAGTAAGTCGTAGCCGTGCTCGTCGGAGTCTATCTCCATGATCTGACCATCGGGAAGTACCACTTGCACCGCCAGGATATGATTGACCGTAACACCGTATTTCAGCGTGTGCGGCCCGCCCGCATTGTTGGCGATATTGCCCCCAATCGTGCTCGCGCCTTGCGACGACGGATCCGGCGCGTACTGATAGCCCTCCGCGGCCACTGCCTTTGTCAGATAGGTATTGACAGCCCCCGCTTGCGCTCGCACCCGCCGGTTGGCAGTGTCCACCGAGAGAATCGCGTTCATCCGCGAGAGGCACAGCAGCACCGCGTCCTCACGCGCCATCGCGCCACCCGACAGGCCCGTTCCCGCGCCACGTGGCACCATAGGAACACTGAAGTCTTTGCAGAGCTTGGCAATCGCGGCCACTTGATCCGTGAGCCGGGGCAGCACGATCACACCAGGGCGGGCCTTGGCGAGCGTGTAGGCATCGGAGGCGTAGGCTTCGCGCTGCGCATCAGCGAGCCGGATACCATCCTCCCCGACAATATCCTTGAGACGGTTGATAAATCGCGGATCCATGCGGGTATTGTACCTGGAGTTCTTGCCATCTCCCCGCGTTTGAGCCATCTCCCCCTCGCCTTCGCTGGCGCTCGGCTTGCCCCCTCTTCCCCTGTTTGCTCCTTCGTCGCGGGAAGAGGGGCTGATTAACGCTTGTTGTGAATTACAGTAACGTAACAATTTCCTCGTTTTATAAGATTCGGGTATTGCCAACCGTTTTACGACTGAGATGAAAAACAATAAAGCTAAGAGGAACTGTTTGGTTCACATGAGGAATCGGTCACGTGCTCTACGAAACAAACCGACGGAGGCGGAGAAGAAGCTCTGGGAGGCTCTGCGCTATGATCGTTGCAATGGCCTGCGATTCTTGCGACAGCACGTGATCGGAGTCTATGTGGTGGATTTTTATTGTGCTGGAGCCAGGCTTGTTATTGAAGTGGACGGGAGCATTCATGACTTGCCTGAGATTCGTCAACAGGATCAGCACCGCCAACAACTTATCGAAGAGCATGGCTTCAGTGTCCTCCGCTTGGCAAATGACGAGGTACTTGCAAAAACCTCTGGTCAACTTCGGCAGAGCGTACGAGATTTTCTCATAACTTCTCGTATCTAGCGCTCCTCTTCCCGATTATCAGCCCCTCTTCCCGCGACGAAGGAGCAAACAGGGGAAGAGGGGGCAAGCCGAGCGCCAGCGAAGGCGAGGGGGAGATGTCCCTCAAAACGGTACAATCCCTGCATGTCAGAGCAACAAATAACCCACGGCCTTGGAGGGCGGATTCTCACCAATATAAATGTCTGGTCGCCGGACTCGGAGTGGCTGGTCTACGACACACGCTCAGACCGTGACGGCTCGGTGTTCGATGGGAGTGTGATCGAGCGCGTCCGGGTGAAGACCGGCGAGGTGCAGCGGCTCTTTGAGGCAAAAAATGGAGCGCAGGTTGGGGTGGCGACACACCATCCGAGCGAGAATAAGATTGTGTTTATTCAGGGGCCGGAGAACCCCACACCGGACTGGAGCTACGGGGTTTCTCACCGCCAGGGGGTGATCGTGAATACGGACACACTCGCCGCACTGCCGCTGGATGCGCGGGATTTAACCACACCAGGAACATCCGGAGCGCTACGAGGCGGCTCGCACGTGCATGTCTGGCACCCGAAGGGCGACTGGCTGAGCTACACCTACAACGATGCGCTAGAGAATTCGGGCGTCCGGGAAGTGGGGGTTTGCTTTCCCAAAGCCGTCTCCGTGCCGAAAACCCACCCACGCAACCACGACGGCACGCACTTCTCGCTTCTGGCAACCAAGAGCACGCCGAACCCCAAGCCCGGCAGCGAGGAGATCCGCCGCGCCTTTGAAGAAGGCTGGGTGGGAAGTAGCCGCACACTGGCCTTTCTGGGAGAGACGCTCAAGCCCGACGGCAGGCCGCACGTGGAAATCTTTCTGGCCGAGGGGCTGGAGACGCAGCGCCCAACACAGCGACGGCTGACCCACACCCAAAATGGCGTCGCGCTGGCACCGCGCCACTGGGTACGCTCGTCGCCCGATGGCTCCCAGCTCGCGTTTCTCATGGCCGACGACGCAGGCATTGTCCAGCTCTGGCTTGTCTCCCTAAGTACGGGCGCGCCTCGCCAGCTCACGCACAACAAGTTCCCCATTACCTCCGCCGTCACCTGGCACCCCGATGGCTCCCGCATCGCCGCCATCGCAGACGGCAACGTGACAACCATTGACGCCGAGACGGGCAAGACGCGCCGCCTGACCAAGCGCACCAGCGATGCGCCTCTAGCCCTCGCCTGCGTCTTTTCCCCCGACGGCAAGCAAATTGCCTTTCTGCGACATACGGGCGACGGCAATCAGCTTTGTGTGGTGAAGGGATAAGCTAGGCCGCTGCCGAACAAGCAAGCCATGAGCCGAAATTATAAGTGGCACGTCGTGGTGATGCTGTGGTTCATCTGCTTCTTCAACTACGCAGACCGTCAGGCGATCTCTGCCGTCTTTCCCGTGCTCCAGAAAGAGTTTGGCTTTGATAAGCTCCAGCTCGGGCTGATCGGGTCGGCCTTTATGTGGGTCTACGCTGCTGGGGCACCACTGGCGGGCTTTATCGGGGACCGGGTGCGGCGAAAAGACCTGATTCTCGGCGGCTGCATCTTCTGGAGCCTGGTGACGATGGCGACGGGCTGGTGCGGCAAGCTCTGGCACTTTGTGACGGTACGCGCACTGGAAGGTTTTGGCGAGACCTTTTATTTTCCCGCCTCGATGTCTCTGGTGAGCGACTACCACGATAAAACCACCCGCTCCCGCGCCATGGCGGCACACCAGTCGAGTGTCTACGCCGGAACGGTACTGGGGAGCTGGATCGGGGCCGTGATGGCCGAGAGCTTCGGCTGGCGCTCGGGGTTTTATTTGTTTGGCGGCCTCGGGCTCGTGCTAGCGCTGTTGCTTTACAAGATCTTACGTGAGCCCGTGCGTGGCGAAAGCGAGCGCCCGCAAAGCGCCGATGTCCCGGCATCCCTACCCCTCGGCGAGACGCTTCGGGCGATCTTCCGCACTCCCGTGGTGCCGCTGCTCATGCTGGGGTTTCTGGGGGCGAACTTTGTGGCGACGATTTTCCTGACTTGGACACCGACGTTTCTGGTGGAGAAGTTCGGATTCAAGCTCGCGGCTGCCGGGCTCTCGGGTGCGGCATTTATCCATCTCGCCAGCGCGGTGAGTGTCCCACTAGCGGGATTTCTTGCCGATAAACTCTCACAAAAGCACCAGGGCGGACGTATTTTAATCCAGGCGACGGGCCTCTTGCTCGGGGCGGGCTTTGTCTGGGGGATCGGCCACGCCACCACCACGCCGCTGGTGATCGCTGCCATGACTGCCTTTGGCCTCTGCAAGGGTTTTTATGACTCCGGGATATTCGCCTCGCTCTACGACAGTATCGAGCCGCGTGCCAGGGCAACGGCGGCGGGGCTGATGAACACCGTCGGCTGGGGCGGCGGAGCGCTCGGGCCACTGTTTATTGGCTGGGCATCGAAAAATGGTACTGGCACCGAGATTCAGAACATGAGCAACGCAATTGGGCTAGGCGCGATTGCCTACGTAATCGCCGCCGTGCTGCTTCTTACTGCGGCTAGGAAGGCAAACCAAAGATGAGTACGGTTCCTGGTATCGTCATCGATCATGTCCCCGCCAGCACTGGTATTTATATCGGCTCGCCCGGCCTCGCCGTTCTGCCCAATGGAGACTATATCGCAAGCCACGATGAGTTCGGCCCCAAGAGCACCGAGCACACGAAGGCCGTCTCGCATGTCTTCCGCTCCAAAGACAAGGGCAAGAGCTGGGAGAAAATCGCGACCATAAACGGGGCGTTCTGGTCGAACTTATTCGTCCACAAGAAAGCGCTCTATCTTCTGGGCACCGACCGACACCATGGCAATGTCGTGCTACATAAATCCACCGATGGCGGCGTGAGCTGGACAAGTCTAATTCTTCGCGGCGAGGGAGAGTACCACTGTGCACCCGTGCCGATTATTGAGCACAAGGGAAGGCTCTGGCGGGCGTTTGAGTGGCGCAATCCGCCGCAGGCCTGGGGGATCAACTACCGCGCCGGAGTGCTCTCGGTGCCCGTAAACGCCGACCTCATGGAGCCGAAAAACTGGAGCGCGACCAACTTTCTGCCCAGTGACCGAGGCTGGAACAGCGGCGATATGGGCGCATGGCTGGAGGGCAATGTGGTAGTCGCCCCCGATGGTTCTCTCGTGGATATCCTGCGGGTCCAGACAAAATCCCCCGATGAAAAAGCGGCGTGGGTGACGATCTCAGAAGACGGTAAGGCGGCGAGCTTTGATCCGGCGACGGGCTTTTTTGCCTTTCCCGGTGGTGCCAAGAAGTTCGCCATTCGTTGGGATAAAAAGAGCAAGCGCTACTGGAGCCTCGCGAGTATCGTCGGCGAAAAATTTCGTGCCTCCGATCCGGGCAAAGTGCGCAATACACTGGCGCTCACCAGTTCGGCCAATTTACGTGACTGGGAAGTACGCTCCGTGATTCTCTCGCACCCCGATACGATCCACCACGGATTTCAGTATGTCGAGTGGCTCTTCGAGGGCAATGATATTATCGCCGCCTGTCGCACCGCCTACGACGATGACTTCAGCGGGGCACACAACAACCATGATGCGAACTTCCTGACCTTCCACCGGATTGCGAGTTTTCGGCAGAAGGTCGGAAGCTCGAGGGGAATCCTACTGCATACGGGCGTGACCGCGCTCCAGGCCAAAGCGTAGCTTGGCTCCGGCGGGCAGCTCGGCGCTGGCATCGTAGCGCAGGGTGGCGGTGGCGGTATTGGGCGACGGTGCGGTGGTCAGGATCGCATGGAGCGTCTCAAAAGAGCCCTCCGTGAAGCTCGCCTCCGGGGTCAGCTCGGCGCTGGCGGTGTAGGTGCTACTCTCGCCCGAGCGAGTCAAGGTAACCGGCCCTGCAATCGTGGTGGTGCGCTCTGCCACCCGCTCGCCATCAGTGACGCGCATGCTCATTGCGATATTGCTGAGGGTAAACGACGCGGGCAGGACTGCTCCCTCAGGGACGCTCACCTTCACGGCACGGCCCACGCCCTGCGACATATTCCAGCGCGACGTGCCGCGAGGAGGACCACCAGGGCCGCCAACGCTACCCGGTCTGCCACTGAGGCCACCAGGACGCCCGCCGATGGTGCGATCCTCAAAGGTGCGTGTGTGTGTCTGCTCAACGGTTATTGTTTCCGCGCCTGTTGCTCGTGAGATGCCCACCAGCTCGCCACCGTCGAGTGCGAGTAAGTTGGAGAAGCTCTCCAGACCCGTGCCAGCACCCGCGCCGCCACAGCCGCTCAGTGCGACCAGAGCAATTAAACCAAAACCGGACTTCGTGATGTTTTTCATTGTTGTTTTACTTTCCTTCTAGGCAAGAGTATGCCTCAATAACATGAAGAACTCATGATGAGGCTAAAAAATACGAAAATTTTATCGCCGCCCCAGCACCCTCAGGGCAAGCATAGCAACGGGGAGGAGCTGTAGAGGCGAGCGTGAGCGTGCTGAGGGTCTTGCCGACGCATCGCTTTTGGGGGCAACTTCTTGTGTAAACCCCTCGGGGAGGACAAAGAGCTGTTCGGAAAGGGGGGCATCGGAGAGCTCCTGAACTCGCGTCTCAATGACAATCGGCTCTTGCATGGCTCCCCCCTGGATACGGAGGCGACTACCAAGGGCAACTCCTCTTGTCTTTTCTAGCTTCGCCGCCAAGGGCTCCGCGAGACTGGAGACAATAGGGAGGCCGCCCAGTCCAGGCGCGATAGTCGGAACCAGCAGCAAGTGGGCGTATTTTGGCGAGGCCAGCGAGCTACTAAGCCCTTCGGCGAGCCAGATCTCCCCTTCTATCTGGTAGGTCGGCAAGCCTCCACCTGGCCGTCCGCCAAATCCCCCGAAACTACCCGCTCTGCCACCGTCAAAGGCGAGTGCTACGGAGGCGGTGAGTGTGTGGATTCGGGCTGCTTTTCCCACAATCATCTCCTGCTGCCCCGGTGCACTAAGAGCAATCTTGGTTTTCACCTTAAGTGGAGAGCGACGGGCTTGCCCACCTTCTGTGTTTTGACGAGGCAGAGAGGGGGTTTTGAGAGTCTCGCGCAGAGGCAGTGCTCGGTATGTTTGCGTCTCCAGCGAGAGGAGATAGAGACGATCTTTGGCAAGATCGTAGAGCGTGACGAGTGTATCTTGCTCCACACGCACTTTATCGCCCTGGTAGTAGGTTATTATGGTTGTTTGTGAGGGCGTAGGGCCTGATACCTGCACCGAGGTGACGAGCTTAGTATCTGCCTGCGCAACACCTGTCAGCGCTAGGAGGAAGACCGTGACGAGTGGTCTTGGCAAGTGGTTCATGAGATCTCTCTTTCTTCTAGGGCGAGAGAGAGCCTCTCGCCCTGAGTCATTCACCTACTTACTGTCCGCTGCGGTACTTCATCACTTCTTCCATCGTGACGGCACCATCGCCATTGAGATCGGCGGCGGAAAGGCGGCTCCAGACAGGGGCGGGCGCTTCGTCTTTGGTCAGCTTGCCATCTTTGTTGGTATCGAAGCGAGCAAAGAGCTGGGCAACGCGGTCGCCGCCGGGGCGGGTCTGGGCGTTGGCAGTCGGGGCGAAGGCAGCGGCCAGGATCAGGCCAAGCACGGTGAGGGTGGTTACTTTTCGAGTGTTCATTGTTTTAGTTTCCTTTATCTTTTGTTAGTGAGAGTCTGTCTCACAGTTTTAAGTCTAATAAGGCGACATGAGGAATAGATGAGGATCGAAAATTTGTGGAAATATTATTTCTGAGGAAGAAAAGCACGCACGATAGTGCCTGTACCAAGCGTACTTTCAATCGTGAGTTTGCCACTGTGTGCCTCGACGATGGCCATGCAGATAGCAAGACCGAGGCCGGTTCCACCGCCCTGACGTGCACGGGCAGTATCAGCGCGGTAGAAGCGCTCCGTAAGGTGCGGCAAGTGCTCAGGCGCGATTCCTGCGCCTGTGTCAGCAACCGTGACAGTGTTCTCGGTGGCAGAAACCGTCACTGTGCCCTCTTTTGTTGTGTGGCGCAGGGCATTGGTAAGCAAATTGTGAAGGAGCTGGAAGAGGAGCTGAGGGTCGGCGTGAAGCGTTGCGGCACACGGGCCGATTTCGAGCGTCGCGCCCCCCGGAAAGAGGAGCCGGGCTTCGTCGGTGACCTCGGCAAGAAATGTGGGCAAGTCAATAGTGTCGCAGGAGACTGGGAGCTTCCCGGAGTCGCTCCGTGCTAGCTGAAGCAGGTTGGTCACCAGAGACGCTGTACGATCCGCTGTCTTTTCGATGCGAGCGAACAGTGCTCGGGACTCCTCATCGGCACCCGTGTTGGTACGCCCCAGCTCGGCGGCGGTCTTGACAATGCTGAGGGGGGTGCGCAGCTCGTGGCTCGCATCGGCGGTGAAGCGTTTCTGACGCTCAAAAGCGGCCTCCAAAGGACGCAAGGACCGATCCGTGAGAAAGAGGCTTAGCCCTGTGACCAGAATGAGCGCCAACGGGAGGAGGGTAAGTAGTGCCTGAGATGCCGCTCGAACTTGTTGTCCGACGCGAGAGAGAGGCAGACCCGTCTGGAAGGCAAGGCTTCCTTGTGAGGCACGCAGAGCAACCGTGTAGAGGCGTTGCGTATCGGTCTGGGTGAAGCGTGGCTGGCCGGTTTGAAGCGTTTGTTTAATGGCAGTGGGATCGGGTGCCAGGCTACTCTGAACGCGTGAGCGGCCCTGGGCATCGTAGATTTGCAGGAACGGCAGACCGTCAATACCTCCCGGTGGAGCGGTTCGTGGCCCCCCCCCGCGCCCAAAGTTCTGCTGAACAAACTGACCACGCACCGTCAGTTCCCTATCTAGCTCCGCCAGCGCTTGCCGGGCGACAATCCCCCGCAGGAGCACTCCCAGCAGCACCAAGGTGAGTGAGAGTAGCGCGACATTAGAGAGAGTCAGACGGAGGCGCAGGTTCATGTTCATGGTCTATTTTCTTCTCGGGGGCGCAACAGGGCGTAACCAGAGCCATGGACAGTATGAATGAGCTTCTGCTCGGAGTCGCTATCGAGCTTCTGACGGAGCTGCTTAATATAAACATCCACCATGTTGGAGCCGATTTTCTCTTCCGCATCCCATGCGCGCTGGAGAATCTTCTCCCGACTCACGGTGCGCCCCTCACTCTGTACCAGCACTTCGAGCAGCTTCCACTCGCGGGGGGTGAGTGTCACGGGCAGCCCCGCGCGGGTAAGCGTGCGCCCTGAGAGATCTATCGCAATGTCGCGAATCGTAATAGCACTGGACTTGTGTGCTCCCTCGCGCCGCAGTAGCGCCCTGATATGGGCCAGCAGCACTTCCAGCGAGAACGGCTTCACCAGATAGTCATCCGCGCCGGTTTCAAGGCCGCGCACTTGATCTTCCGAAGTCTCGCGCGCGGTAAGCATCAAAATCGGTGTCCGATCCCGGCGCAGGCGCAAGCGGCGGCAGATCTCCAATCCATCCATTCCGGGCAGCATACCATCCAGCAAAATCAGAGCAAAACCGCCTTCTTGTGCTCGCTCCCAGCCCCGCTGACCATCGGCGAGATGCTCCACGGTGTAGCCCGCGCGGCGCAACGCCAGAGCTACCAGGTCTGCCAGCTCTTCCTCGTCTTCAATATAAAGTATCGTCATGATCTCTTGGTAGAATAGCGTATCAAAGATGAGGAAATTATGAGTCTGTGTCAGCCCCCGCTTCCCTCCCTCCCGCTGGATGGCTTTCGTGATGGTGCGAGCCACTGGCGCAAGATCAAGAAAGACCGGGTGATCTTGCCCACCAGCCCCGAGCAGCCAAGCTATTCTCCCACGCAGATTCGGGAGATCGCCCTGAATATCTTGCTTTTCCAGCGTGAGAGTGGCGGCTGGCCCTGCGATTTTGACATGGCTGCGATCCTCACCGACGCGCAGAAGCAAGCCGTTGCCGCGACGCAAAAGCGCACGGACACGTCGTTTGATAACCACAATATCCACGCCCAGCTCGACTATCTGGCGCGGGCTGGACTTTGTCTTTTCTGCCGAGCTTCCTGTGGGCGGCTTTCCACAGTTCTGGCCGAGCCCGAAGGGCTATGCGGGCCACATTACCTTCAACGACGGCGTGACGGTCGGTAATCTCAGCCTGCTGAAAGACGTTGCGGATAGCCAGACGCACTGGGCCTGGCTGGACACAGCGCGGCGCGACAAAGCCCGCAAGGCGGTCGCGCGGGGCGTGACCTGCATCTTGAAGTGCCAGATTAAGCAGACGGGCTGGTGCCAGCAGCACGATGAAAAGACTTTTGAGGCGACTACAGCCCGAACCTTTGAGCTGGCCTCGGTCTGCCCGCAAGACACCGTGGAGATTCTGCGCTTTCTGATGCGCTTTGAGAAACCCGGCTCGGGGATCGCGGGGGCCATTACCAATGGAGTGACTTGGCTGGCTCGCGTCAAGCTTAGCGGGATTCGTGTGGAGAAGATCAAGGCTCCGCCCGAGAAGTTCGAGTTTCACGACACCGATACCGATGTGATCGTCGTCAAAGACCCCATCGCGCCCCCGCTCTGGGCGCGGCACTACGAGATCGGCACCAACCGCCCGATTTTTGCGGGCCGCGATGCCGTCAAGCGCTACACCCTCGCCGCGATCGAACGTGAGCGCCGCACGGGAACGCCCTGGTACGGCACCTGGCCCGCGATGCTCCTCAAGAAAGACTATCCGGAGTGGCAGAAGCGCCCACGAGCGTAGCCGACTGAGCCCGGGCATAGTCCCAAGCAGAGAAGCTCTGCCCCGCCACAAACGCCTCCTCGCCAAAGAGACTAAAGTGCTGGAAAAGTGTCTCCGCGCTCATCCCCAGCGTGTAGAGTTCCGCGAGCGACTCGTCCACGCGCCGCTTGCACGCCGCAATCGCCTCGTCGCGGCTCAGATAGCGCCCCAGCACACGCGGCTCCGCGTCGGCATCGCTGTTGTCTCGAACCAGAACTGTGAACACGGCGTCAGAGACCGCCGGTTAGGTAGAAAAAGTAGCCGATGGCGAGCAGGGCTCCGATCCCGGTGATAACGCGCCAGCGGGTTGTGAGTAAGTCCCAGCCTTCCAGCCCGATGAGAGACTCACCGCGTGCACGCCGCTCGGTGCGGGAGTCGGGGAAGGCGATTAGCGCGAGGCCCATCACACAAAACGCGGGACCTGCCGCGCCGATGGACATAAAGTACTTTCCGGTGCGTGCGACTTGCCAGACCTGCCAGGTGAGAAACAATCCCATTGCGGCGATAAAGAGCCCGCCGAGCTGCTGCACCGGGCGAGAGACTTGTCTTGGTTCCATACTCTCCACTCTACCGTTGCGTCGTTACGGCGGCGTTACACTGGCCGGGCTGGAGCGTCGCCAGACAACAATCGTGCCCATGGTGTAAAGAAACAGCAAGAGCATTCCCAGGTTACCGATCCAGTGGTCTTTAAGGACAACCCCGAGCAACGGCAACATAAAAACTGTGAGGGCAACGAGGAAGAAGCCATGTCGCTTGTGATCCTGCCAGCGCCAAAGCCGCCGCTGTAGAAGCCTGACCCAGGTGCTGATTGCCATTGTCCAGACAAAAATCAAAAAGGCTCCTGCCACTTGGTACGGCACTGCGGGCGCGGCTCCAAGTGTGGTGACCCACACGCCTATCCCACAGAGCAAAACCGTGGTAATTCCAATGGCAATGGCAACGTCGCGCCCAGAGACTGCCTGCTTCCAGCCTTCCCGAACTTCCAGACGCGTTTGCTCTTTTTGCTGCTGCATGTTCTATTTTACCCAAGCCCTCACAGACTTGCAGGATGCGCTACAATAACGAAAGAAATTTTAGGAGAGAACCCATGCCGCTACCATTTATTCCGCTGATCCTGACCCCGCTGGTTTTTGCCGTCGCGAAGAAAGTCGCTGACAAAGCCCAGGCCGAAGCTGATGCCACAAAAGCGCCCGATCCCGCCGCTGAGATTCCCGAGGTCTCGCCCGATCCCACCCCCAGCCCCGCTAGTGAGGAACCTACTGCCGAGCCGATTGTTCTTGAAGCCGCCCTGCCACTCTTCCCGCTGACGGCCTCCAGTGCCACCGACGGCCACGAGGCGATTTTAGCGGGTGACAGCGATTTAGAGACCTTCTGGCAGAGCGCCGAGTCGCGTGGCTGGCTCCAGCTCACGTTGCCCACGATGCAGGAAGTCCAGCGCGTGACGCTCTCGGAAGCGGGTGGCGAGCAAATCCAGCTCTTCGCCGTCGAGTACCGTCTCACCGACGACGGCCAGTGGCGCACACTCTTTGCGGGCGAGAAGATCGGTACTTTACTGGTGGAGGAAGTCCCCCCGACCCTTGCCCAAGCCATCCGCCTACAAATTCTCGCCAGCGACGCCCCCCCCGCCATCGCCGAGTTCGCGGTGGCATAGGATCGGTGGCCTGAAAGGCCGCCTCTGGGCCGCGCAAGCGCGAAGCGGGCCGAGCCCGCCCCGAATTTGCCGGAAGCGTTCTCCGCGCCCTCGGGGCGCTTGACGCGAAGCGTCGCCCTGGGTACCCTTTGGGTGGTGGGCCTTTCAGGCCCCGACCAACCGTAGCGCCTGGTAGAACGCTTCCGGTGCGATGCTCCCCGGAAGCCCCGCTACCTGTCCGTCGCCCGTCTCCACCACCCACCATCGGTACTTCGCCGACTTCACCCAGTCCTTGAGGATCGCATCTTGCGTGCGAAACTGCGCCGCGTAGAGCTCCCAGGCGTCGGCTTCGTCGTAGGCAGTGGGCGGCGTGATGGGCTCCCAGCCCCGCGCCACCAATCGTGCGTAGAAACCCGCGTACTCCGTGTCCGAGAGCATCCAGCCCCGGTAGAGCAGCGCCCCCTCGCCCTTCGGCAGCCGGTAGGCATCCCCTGCACGGAGCGCGTTGAAGTCAAAAAAATGGCAGGCAAACCCTGCCGCCCGCGCCGCACTCACCTCGATCGCAAAATCGGGGTCAGGCGCGGTGAGATCGCCGTAGTCGCAGGGAAAGAGAATGTCCATACTGACTCTATCGCCCCCCAAGCAACAAAATTAAAAGCGTTTTACGCAGCCTCGGGCCGCTTCGCCGAAGGCGGCATAGGCGGGGTCTGAAAGGCCCCGCCGACGAACCAGCCGTTTAATTGGCGACGATATTCACAAGCCTGCCGGGCACGACGATAATCTTGCGGATCGTCTTATCGGCAAGCTCGGCGCGGACTTTCTCAGTATCCAGCGCGGCGGCTTCTAGTGCATCGTTGTCCAGCCCGGCGGGGAGCGTGAGCTTCTCGCGGACTTTTCCATTGACCTGCACCACGACCGTCACCTCCTCATTGGCGGCCAGCGAAGGATCACTCACGGGCCACGGGCCACGGAAGAGCAGCTCCTGACCGCCCAGCTTCTCCCAGAGCTCGTCAGCTAAATGGGGGGCCAGCGGGGCGAGCAAGAGCGTC
>JANNDD010000177.1:0-7763 GCA_031387365.1 Armatimonas sp.
GCCAAATTCCGCGACACAGGGCAGGATGGCGCTGGTGAGGTAGCCAGCGGAAAGGAGGCCAGGGTGGACGAACAGGTCACAGCAGTAGACCGGGGAACCGTCGGTGAGGGCGAGCGGGAGTTTTTGGCGACGGTAGCGAATGGGATGCTCCCGGCGCATGGTCTGCTCCGCCCAGCGCTGCGCCAGGTACTGCATGTACTCCCGATCCCCGGAAACCTCGGGCTGGAAGCTGATGAGAACCTGACAGTGGTGTTTTTTAGAGCCGGGCCGGTAGAGCGCATCACTCGCACGAATGAGATAACCATTAACACGCTGGCCCTGTGCGGCGATCTCCCGAACACGTACGGAGAGCCCCTGCTCACGCTGTGTCTGGACGAGCTGCGCTGCTCCCCAACCTATCAGCCAGAGTCCTAGGGGGAAAAGCGAAGATGCGTACAGCTTGCTCCAGAGCAAGGCGATTCCCACGCAGAGAGCGAGAGTCAGGATACCCCCGACAATTGCCAGTGTTCCCTGTACCGGGCGGCGATCTGGCACCGGTTTTTCATTGTCGAGAAATGTCAAAAAGCGTTCATTGAGGCTGGTCATAGGGCTTCAATTATTGTATCGGTTTTTCCGAGGAATTGTTTCACTCCCCTGCGCATAATGTCTAGGGGAGCCTCCTGCCCGGTCCAACGTGTGAACGAGATCGCTCCCTGTTGCACGAGCATCTCGATTCCGTTTTGTGTGCCACAGCCGCACTGCTTCGCTCGTGCCAGCAGGCGGGTCTGTGCTGGGTTGTAGATGAGATCGGTCACAAAGAGACCCGGATGGAGGGCATCTTCCGGCACGGGCGGCTGCTGGGCGTAGTTGGGGTGCATCCCGATGCTAGTGGTGTTGACAAGCAAAGACGCATCCTGGAGCGCCTCGCGGAGCGGGGCTTCTTCCAGTGGGAGAGTACCTGTGGCCCCGAAGCGTGTTACCAGTTCTTCGGCACGCTCGATGGTGCGGTTGGCGACAAGAACCCGGACCCCAGACTGTACCAAGGCGTCTACAACGGCCCGGGCACTACCGCCTGCGCCCAGAATAACAGCCGTCATGCCAGGGGTCAGTGCAATCGGGAGAGCCTCCAGAAAACCGGCACCGTCCGTGGAGTCGCCGCAGAGCTGGTCGCCGTCCCAAAAGAGTGTGTTCACAGATCCCAGGCGCTCCGCTCGCTCCGTTAGTCGGTCCAGGAACTCAATAATTCGCTCTTTCAAAGGGATGGTCACATTCACGCCCACCAATCCCAGCGCACGAGCTCCAGCAATGGCTTGCTTGAGGTTCTCCGGGGAGACCGCAAATGGGACATAGACGAAGTCCAAGCCGAGGGCTTCAAACGCCGCATTGTGCATGGCCGGGGAGGCGGAGTGTGTCACCGGCCAGCCCCACACGCCACAAACCTTTGTGGTGCCGCGAATCAATCACGCACCTCAAGCACTTTGATCGTGTAGTTGCCCATGTCGGCGGCGATATTGGTGATGTCCGTGATCTCCCCCTCGGTCAGCTTGAGATGGGTGGCATCCGCGAAGGGCGCCCCCCAGGTTGGCTCAAGTGCGACCCAGAGATCTGCCCCACGGGCATCCTGGCCGACACAGACTTCCGGCCACGCGTGGTACAAAAACATCCCGTTGGCATAGGCCAGCCCCGTGCACTGCTTCGTGGGGAGCCCGACCGCACGCGCAAGCGTCGTGAAGTAAGTCGTGTAGTCTCGACAGACTCCGCGCGGGTCTTTGCGAATGTCTTGCGCCGTTCGCACCGCCAGAATACTGGGGTCGGGTTTTATGGTCTTGTGGGTGTGCTCTGCGAGCAACTGCGCCACTTTTGCGGCATCGGTCTCACTGCCAATGACCCGGCGGGCAAGCGCCTTAAAGGAAGGATCGTCACTGGGGACGAACTGTGTGGCACTCAGGAAGCGTCTTAAGCGCTCTGGGGCGGCGTCACGCACGGCAAACACGGGCACCGTTGGCTCGGTTGGCAGGTCCAGAACGGTGACGATGACCCGGAGTGTCTTCTCGTTTTTTTCTTCGCCCGCAATCGGTAGCGCTTCCCAGGCCTGAACCGAGTCCTTCGGGGGGAGAGGGCGCGTGACTCGGCCTAGCTCGTACACGGCGTAGTGCGATGTTCGTGCCGCTTTTTCAAGGGACGCCCCGCTGGGACGTACCCCGATCGAGTCGGCGAGGTCGATATTTTTTCCGGTCACTAGGGCCAGCTCCCGTGGCAGGCGGCGAATCTCAATCCCCAGTGCAACACGCGACAGGAGCAGCTCACCGTCTTCGTTGACATAGGATGTTGAGGGGATGCTGGAGGTTGTCTGCATCTTGTAGGCGGTGACGGCTTTCCCCTGAACAACTACGGTTTCTTTTGCCCCCACCACGATCTCGATGTCCACCAGTGTTTGGGTATCCGACGAGAAAGCTTTCCCTCTAACACGGGTTCCCGGTACGGGCTTCTGGCCGGGGCCATCCGAGGGATCCCGGACAAACGACTCGCCTGGCTTGAGTGTAAGAGTTCCAGACTTGACGATGCCCTGAACTGTGGCCGTAAAGCTCACCGTGTTTACCGTGTAGGTGGCTTTTATCTCCGTCACCCGCCCGGACGCCTCGGTACGGGACTCCTCCGCGAGAGTTGCACCAGTCTTGGGATCCATGTAGACCACCGCACTCGTCGTGATGGCGCCGTCCGCACCTAGCAGAGCAATATTCATCACGGAGCGCACAAGAACCTTGACAGCGGGCTTGCCTTTGTAGCGGGCCGTGCTATCGGTTTCTTGGTACATGTGTCCCAGCTTACTCTCTTTCAGAAAGATGCCAAAGTAGACCGATTTGGGGGCACTCGGCATCTGTGCAAACCCTGGTAAAGCAAGCAACGCGACCAAAAACGCGGCGAAGAGTCGGTTCATGAGCTATTGTATCGTCCCGGAATCGCCCCCGTTCATGGGGGCGATTAGGGCGTTAATGGAAAGAAAAACTTCAGCGCGTCTTGGATGTGTCTGTCCCAGTACTCCCAGGTGTGCGCTCCCGGGAACTCCTCGTACTCGTGCACGATGCCGTTCTCTGTGAGAAAGGTGTTGAAGGCGCGGTTGTCCTCTAGGAGAAAGTCTTCGGTGCCGCAGTCAATACGCAGCTCGGGCAGGGTTCCCGCGGCCTGGTTCTTCTGTGCTAGAGCGTAGAGATCACAGGGGCCGCCCTTGTAGCCCTCGCCGACCACGCGTGCGAACTCAGTGGTGCGTGGGTCTTCCCAGTTCGGGTCTTTATGGCCAAAGCCCATCGCGCCTGAGAGACTGTGCGCCGCCCGGAAGCGCTCGGGATAGGCGAGGGCGAGTCGCACGGCACCGTAGCCACCCATCGAGAGCCCCGCAATCACGCGGCCCTCGCGATTGGCCTGCGTCGGGAATGTCTTATCTATCCGATCTACCAGCTCCTCGCCAATCGCTTTCCCGTAGGCATAGCCTGCCGCCGCATCGGCGTAGAATCCGCGCCCCCCATCGGGCATGACCACAATCACGGGGAGATTTGCGACATAGCGCTCGATCGCAGTGCGCCGCAGCCAGATCGTGTGATTATCCGAGAGGCCATGCAGCAAGTAGAGAACGGGAAACGGGCCCTCGCCGACCTCGGGAAGGAGCACGTACGCCGCCGTTTGCTTGCCCAGGGCGTTGGAGAAGTAGTGGTAGTCCAGAAATGCCATGCCACTATTCTACCGTAGGCTCTCCCGAAGAGGCATCTTTCTAGGCCACTAGGAAATAGACGATTCGTAGCGCGGTGCCCGCCGCTTTGGGGTTGTGCTTTGCCAGGAGCGTGAGTGTGAGCGTGTGCTCGCCGGGCTTGAGGTCATCGGCAAGGATCACAGCCCAGGGCAGGTGCAGACCGGGGCTCCAGGGGGTAAAAGTATCAATGGCACCCGCGGCGTGAGGCTTGCCGTCTATCTGGCACTCGACTGTGCCCGTGTCTGGTCCTGCAGCGATCATGAGGCCCACCGTCTGCCCGGTGAACTTGAGTATAAAATGACTTCCCGGCGTTGTGGACACGAGCGCGGGCACCCGCACGAAGCCCTCACGAGTCCCCTTGCCATCGGTGGGCTGCCACGCGGGATCCAGCGCGAAGCCTGAGAGCTGCGTCGCCTCGCTGGGTAGCACATAGCGCCCTGCGGCGTAGCTTCTGGTATCCACAGACCGGGGCAGGGGAAGCGGCTGCGGCGGGCGCGGAGCACTCAGCGCCGCATCGAGCAGGCGCGTAATGCTGTTGGCATAGAGCTGGTGCCCAAAGGGAGCAGGATGCAAGTCCCGGAAGTCGCCCTCCCAAGTGAACTCTCCCGCCGCGATTCGCTCCGACATTTCACGGGTGAGATCCAGTGACGGGTTTCCGTAGCGCTCCGCAACTTTCTCATGCTGGCCGACAGCCTGTGGGGTCTTGCCCGCTTTCCAGTCGGCTAAGTGCTCGGGCATGGCGAAGTGTAAATGGACGATATCGCAGCTGGGAAGTGCTTGCCGAACATGGCGCACGACTCCCTCCATCCCGCGCACCATCTTGTCCGGTGTAGTGAAGTTGCTTGGGTCATTGACTGCGGCCTCGACAAAAAGCAGATCGGGCTTGCCTTGTGCCAGCACATCACTTTCCAGTCGGAAGGCATGGGGCACGGAGCCTAGTGATGGAATCCCGGCTCGGATAAAGGTGAACTGTGTCTGTGGGAAGCGCGCAATAAGCCACTGCTCCACCCGGTCGCGCCAGCCGTTCTGTGAGAACGTAATTGAGCCCCCGAGAAATGCGACCGTCGCCTTTGGCCCAAACGCCTTCAGCCCACGTCGCAGCGTGTGGTAGCTCTTACCCTGCGTGTGGCGCTTAAAGAACTCCGCGCTCTCTTGCACAGCGGGCAGTGGGAAGTGGTGGCCCTGGCTCTCGGGGGTTCCCTCCGCCACCGTCACGAGCTCCATACGCGCGCCCAGTTTTTTGAGACGCCGTTGCGCTTCTAGTGTGTTCTCTTCCGCGGGAACGACTTTGTCATTGAGGCTAATCACGTGCCGCAGGGGAATCTTGGCCTTCGCGAGCACGGGAAGCAAGTCCAGCGGGTTTTTCGCGTAGGCCAGAGCTTCCGCCTCCGACGAAAAGCCGTAGCGCTCGAAGGCGATCTTCCAGACACTTGGGGCACCCACGCCCTTGCCTTTTCCGCCGGGCCAGCTCTTGATGTCTAAAACGGGCGTGTCGGCGTAGAGCGCGGCGACTCGCTCCGGGTGACGGGCGGCGTAGCGAAAGGCATAGAGCCCCCCCCGGCTCACGGCTTCGAGTGCGGGTTTGGCCGCCAGCCCCCGATTCTTTGTCACTTCATCGTAGAAGGCATCCCAGAGATCAAGCGCAGCGTCACAGCCGAGCATCTCACCGGTCTCTAGGTAACCGATGTGCCAGCCCGCCGCGAGCAACGCCTTGTCTATCTCGGCGTGGAAGTCAGGAAATGAGGCGCGCCAGATCCAGGGTTTGCCCGCTTGCGTAACCTTAGGCTGGGTTAGGAAGCCCTCTTTACCGGCGACGGTGAAAAACACACGCCGAAATCCAAACCAGTCCGTCACTCGATCCATGCACTCAGTATACGGTAGTTCCCGTGCGACGGGGAGTAGGGCCCTTGGCGACGAAGACATTCTGGTAGATTTGGCGCTGCTTGGCAATGATGGCAGGAGACGAAAGAAGCTGTGAGGTGCAGGTGGCTGGGAGAGGCAGGGTTAACCAGACTCGTCCACGGGTCAGGCGAGCATCCGGAAGAAGCTGTGCTGCGTCGGGGCGGAGCGTAGGCTCTACCCAAACAGAGAGGCGAATGGTTCTCGGACGAGGGGCTTTCGGGGCCAGGGGCACTAGGCGCAGCCAGATGCCGTCGGTTCCTTGATAGGTGACCGGAACATAGAGACCTTTTTGATCATCGCGCGGTGGGGTGCGATTTTCCAGGGTAACGCCAATCATCGGGCCTACGGAGATATTGTATTCCGAGACGCTCACCGTTGCCGTGAGCGCGAGGGGCGGCTTGGAGCTGGGCTGAGCGGACAGGGCGAGCCGGATATTTCCCTCACGGTCTTGCTCGATCACTTTGCCCTGAATCGTCACCCCGTAGGCAGAGACTTGGCTCTGCGGAGGGGCATCCGGGGGCTGTGGAAGGAGGCGATAAACCCGTGCACCCGGTGCGCTGAGCGGCTCACGGAGCACCTCCGGAAGAGGCTGGTTGTAGTGTGCAGCGAGCTCGCCGAGTGGTTGCCCCGTCTTGCGGTCTTTCACCAGATAGCGTGTGGGCAGGCCCGTGAGGAGATCCTTTTCTTGCTGTGCCGATTGGGCCAGTGTGGCAAGATGGTTCCGACCACTCGCCGGAAGCCCCCGGAGTACGACTTGCGGGGCATTCGGTAGAGGCGGTAGTAGTATCTCACCTGACGAAACTGTCGAGGTGCGGATCGCCGCGCCACGCCGCTCGTACTGGAACGCGGGCTCCGCCTGCCCCCAGATTTCCCAAGGAAGCGATTTGCCCTCGATGATGCACGTGCCGCTCAGATGCCAGGTATTGGTGCGGGGGAACTCGGGGGTCTGGTGTGGGGGCGTGTGTGGCCGCGTGAAGCGCATCACCAGAGCCAGTGCCGCAAATCCACCTAAGAAGGCAAGAACAAAGCGCGGGGCTATCGGACGCATGATGCACTATTAGAGAGATTGTTGCGCAAATTCCTTCATCTTTGCCGTTTTTGCCCTTGCAATCGAAAAGCTTTTCGCCGATAATCGTTGTTGTGAAGATTACCGCTGGCACTCTGCCTCTTCTGACACTGACTCTTGCGCTTGCCACAGCCGCAAGTGCACAAAGCAGCTCCTCGCTGGAGGTGACCGTGAACACGGGGGCGGCTCTGTCCTCCGCTGCGACGCGGGGCATCTCCGCACCGGCTCCAACAAGCTCTAAGCAAGAGAAGCAAGCGACTTCAAAAACAAGCACGCCCGCTCCCAACCGTGGAGCGCTTGCCAGTCGTGCGGGGCGACCCCAGGAGCCCCAGGCGGCCCCGATGACTGTGACTGTTCGCCCCGGTAAAGTCGTCTTTGACTCGGTGGCTATCCGAACTGCACGCGCCGCAACCAGCAAGATGCTCTCGACCGCAATACGCGGCCAGACCCTGGCGATTCTCTCGGAGATGGATGATTTGTACGGTGTCTTGATGGTCAATAACACCATTGGCTGGGTGGATAAAAGCGCCGTGCAGCTCCTCGACTACAACACCGAAGTCACTCTGGAAGCGCCCAAAGAGCAGCCTCGCAGTGCCGCGAGTGGTCTGGCCGAGCGCGGTGGTCTGGATGAGAAGCAGCGCCAGGTTCTCCGTGAGGCATTTAGCTACATGGGAGCGCCGTATGTCTGGGCGGGGAACTCCCGCTCCGGGCTAGACTGCTCCGCGTTCGTCAAAAATGTCTTCTCCACCGTCGGGGTCTCCCTCCCACGCCACTCGGGCGATCAGATCACTCAGGGCAGGAAGATCACGGATACGGGTGAGCTGGTCGCCGGAGACCGCCTGTACTTTGCGATGAAGGGCGGCGCGACCATCACGCACACCGGTATCTACATCGGCGAGGGGTTCTTTATCCACGCGTCCAGCAACCACAAGTGCGTGGACGTTGACCCGCTCTTCAAGACCTACGTCAATAAGCTCGTCGCCATCCGCCGCGACTAACCCGATTGCGTACCGCCGATTGAAATCGTCCGCCGATTGAAATCGGCGTCTAGGGGCGTCGTGCCTCCGCCAA